>CAYMTH010000196.1:0-5138 GCA_964393235.1 uncultured Solibacteraceae bacterium
GCTGGAGTCGCCGGAGGTGACCGAACCGTCGAGCGAGTTGATGTCCATCTGCGACAGATCGATCTTCGTCGCGAAGGCTTTGCGGTGGATCTCTTTGCAGAGCATGCGGGCGGTGTCCTTGACGTCGGGGAGGATGGTGGTGCTGGCCTGGGCGAGGACGGCGCCGTCGCGGCCGCGGAGCTGGGCGTAGAGGCGGCGGCCGGTGGTGGAGACCTGGAGGCTGAAGCCGCGGCCGCGGTGGAAGCGGGGGCTCTTTTCGAGATAGCTGACGGTTTCGTTGGCGCCGGGGGAGTTGTCGGAGGACAGGGTGACGGGGATGGAGAGTTCGAGGAGGCGGACGACGCCGGCGTTGCGCTCCATGGTGTTGCGCCAGGAGACGGCGGCGCGGTCGAGTTCGCCGAGGCGCTCGAGGGCGTGGGCGGCGAGGGCTTCCATGCGGGTGCGGAGGAGGACCTCTTCCTGGGGGAGTTTGTCCTTGGCGGCGGTGAGGGAGTCGAGGCCGCGCTTGTAGTCGCCGGCGAGGATGAGGGATTCGCCGAGGGCGACCTGGAGGTAGGGGCGTTCGCGGTCGGCCATGGCGCCAGTGCGGGCGAGGAGTTTTTCGATTTCGGCGCGGGCGATGCCGCCGCCGACAGCGGCCTGAAGGCCGGGGCGCATCCACTCGGTGACGGGGGAGTCCGGGGCGTAGGGGCGGAGGATCCAGGGGAGGCGTTTTTCGGGGACGAGGAGGGCGTTGAGGCGGGAGTTGGCGGCCCAGAGTTCGCGCTCGACTTTGAGGCGGTCCCAGCCGGAGCCGAACCATTCGTGCCAGGGTTCCCAGACCATCTGTTCGCGGAGGAGTTCGCGCTGCATGCGGAGGGTTTCGCGCCAGAGGTAGAGGAGGCCAATTTCGGCCTGTTCGACGGTACCGGAGGTGGTGCCGCGGCGGTCGGGCTTGGAGCGGATGCGGCGGACGATCTGGAGGGCGGCTTCGGGGTAGCCGGAGGCGAGCAGGACGATGGCGGTGGCCTGCTGGCCGTCGTTCCAGCGCTGCTGTTCGAGGGTGGGATCGGAGCGGCGGTCCCAGGCGTGCATGGAGGAGATGGCGGAGATGGCCTCGGCGAGGCGGCCCTCGGTGGTGTAGAGGAGGGCGAGGGACATCCAGGGGTTGGAGTAGCTGTTGGGGTGGAAGTATTTGGTGGCGAGGAGGGTGTCGGACTCGGCGACGTCGAATTTGAGGAGGACGTTGGCGACCTCGGCGCGATTGCGGACGAGGGTGGCGATGTTGATGGTGTCGCGTTCGGTGAGCTCGTTTTTGAGGATGGTGAACCAGCGGAAGGCCTCCTCGTAGTTGCCGAGGGACATTTCGATGGAGCCGAGGGTGTTGAGGGCGCCGCGGCGGGTGTCGGGGTCCTTCGACTTGAGGTACTTCTGCATGAGCTGGCGGGCTTCGTTGTGACGGCCGAGCTTCATGAGGGACCAGCCGGAGCGTTCGCCCATGTCGAGGCCGAAGAGGCGGCCGTATTCGGCGGTGAGCTGGATCTGTTCCTCGTGCTTTTCGGTGAGGCCGGCGACGAGGATGAGCTCGAACATGACGAGGGCGTAGAGGTCGGTGCCCTGGTCGGTGGCGGTGAGGGCGGGGTTCTGCTCGATGAGGGTGCGGGCGCGGCCGAGGTAGTAGCGGGCGAGGGGGAGGTTGCCTTCGCCGCGCTGCATGGCGACGCCGACGAGGTAGTTGCCGAGGGGGGAGTTTTTGTTCTGGCGGAGGATGGCCTCGCCCATTTCGCGGATGCGGATGAAGCGGCCGGAGTCGATCCACTGGCGGACGGTATTCAGGTCTGCCGGCTGCGCGGGCTGCTGGGCGCAGAGGGAGAGAGCGATGAGGAGCCAGAGGAGAGCGGCGCGGAGCATGGTGTTATTGCGGGGGGAGGGCCGGGGGCTGTTCGTAGTTCTGGGGCTGGGGCTGCGGCTGCGGGGCGACGGCGGCCATGGTGGAGCGGGTGAGGATTTCGAGAGGGCCCTTGAGGCACTCGGCGACGACGGTGCGGGTATCGCCGGCGCCGGGGGCGACGACGAGGCGGTGGGAGAAGACGAAGGGGGCGAGGTACTCGATGTCCTGGGAGGAGACATAGTCGCGGCCGTTGAGGAGGGCGACGGCCTGGAGGGCGGGGATCATGAGGACGAGGGAGCGGGTGGAGAGGCCCTGGAGGACTTTCTTGTGGGCGCGGAGGTTGCGGGCGGCGTCGACCAGACAGATGTGGACGCGGGGATCGACGTGGACGTGATCTTCCATGGCGATGCGGGCGTTGACGACTTCGTCGCGGGTGACGAGGCGTTCGGCGGGCTGGGAGCGGCGGACTTTGCGGGTGGCGAGGACGTCGATTTCGGCCTCGCGGGCGATGTAGTCCATGTTGATTTTGAACAGGAAGCGGTCGAGCTGGGCGACGGGGAGGGGGTAGGTGCCGGCGAGGTCGCGGGGGTTCTGGGTGGCGATGACGAAGAAGAAGGCGTCGAGGGGGTAGGTGTGGTTGTCGACGGTGACCTGTTTTTCGGCCATGGCTTCGAGCATGGCGGACTGGACCTTGGGGGAGGTGCGGTTGATTTCGTCGGCGAGGAGGACGTGGGCGAAGATGGGGCCGGGGCGGAACTCGAAGCGGGAGGTGGCGACGTCGAAGACGGAGACGCCGGAGACGTCGGAGGGGAGGAGGTCGGGGGTGAACTGGACGCGGCGGAAGGGGGCGATGTGCTGGCCTTCGGCGTCGGTGACGGATTCGCCGAGGGCTTTGGCGAGGGTGGTTTTGCCGGAGCCGGGGTAGTCTTCGAGCAGGACGTGGCCGTCGGCGAAGAGAGCGGTGATGATGAGGTCGATGACCTCGTCGCGGCCTTTGACGGCGGCGCGGAGACGGCGGCGGAGGATTTGGGCCGTCTCGTAGGGGGCGGCGAGGGGGTGGACCGGCTGTTGGGGGGTAGTGGCCATGCGATTCCTTTTCGTCCGCGGCTAGCTGACTTTCCACCAGGACAGGGGGTGGAGGGCGCCGGCGAGGCGGCGCCACCAGGGGATGCCGGCGGCGGCTTTGCGGGAGATTTGACGGGTGAGGGTGAGGTAGTCGGCGCGGGAGCGGGGCTCGGAGCTGGCGCCGAGGGACTGCTTGAGATGGATGCGGGTGAGCTGTTCGAACTCGGGAACGCGGAGGGCGATGGTTTCGGCGAAGCGTTCGCGGGAGGCGCCGAAGGGGCGTTGGAAGCCGAGGTCGGCGAGGGAGTCGAGGGCGGCGCGGTAGGCGGCGACGGGGAGGCGCTTTTCGGGGCAGACGCGGGGCTCGAGGCGGCGCCAGATCTTCATGAGATAGAGGGCGACGAGGGTGAGGCCGAGGATGGGGAGCATCATGCCGCCTAGGGCGCGGAGGGTTTCGAGGAATGCCTTGCGGACGTCGCCGTCGCCGGCGGGCGGGTTTTCTTCCTTGGGCGAGGCGGGGGTCTGGCGGGCCATTTCGCCGAGCATGCGCTGCAGTTCGGGGTCTGCCTTGTCCTGCTGCGGCGGGGTGACGACCTTTTCCGGGGTGATGTCGAGGACGACCCAGCCGAGGCCTTTGACGTAGACTTCGGGCCAGGCGTGGGCGTCTCCGTTGCGGATGAGGACGGCGGAGCCGGAGCCGCGCTGGCGGGCGTCGACGGCGTAGCCGACGCTGACGCGGGAGGGGATGCCCATGGTGCGGAAGAGGTAGGCGGCGGAGTGGGCGAGGTGGACGCAGTAGCCCTGGCGGTCGCCGAAGAGGAAGCCGGCGACGGGGTCGGACTCGTCATCGGGGCGGGCGACGTTGAGGTTGTAGGTGGTGTTTTTGTCGAGCCAGAATTTGATGGCGAGGGCCTGGGCGAGGACGAGGGGGCGGAGGTTGGGCGGGAGGAGGTTGCGGGCCTCGTCGGCGATCTGGCGATAGCGGGGGTCGTCGGGAACCTTGGTGTAGTGGGCCCAGACTTCGGGGGCCCACTTTTCGCTGCCGACGGGGCGTTGGAGGAGGTCGCCGAAGTCGGTATCGAGGACGATGGATTCGGTTTTGTAGGCGCGTTCGAAGCGTTTGGGGTCGGGGTTGGGGGCGGGCTCGTACTTGGCGGCGTCGATGAGGGCGAAGGGTTTGGAGTGGGGGGTCATCAACGCGACGGTGGTCTTCATGCGGTGGGCGAGGCGCTTGCCGTTGGGCTGGGCCTGGGTGTCGGCCGAGTCGCGCATGGGGACTTCGATGGCTTCGGCGGGAAAGGGGACGCCGATGTCGGTATCGAGCTTCTGGCTGGCATCGCGGACGAGGCGTTTGCCGTTCCAGGTGGAAAGGGCGTCCTGACGGAAGTAGAACATGCCGTAGGGCGGGGTGTAGTCGTCGTGGAGGTTGACGACGGCGACGGGGAAGCTCTTGCCGCCGTCGCCGTTGGAGGGGTCGGGGTCCTGGTTCTGGCCGGAGTTGCCCTGCTGGTTCTGTTCCTTTTGCTTCTGGCCGCCGCGGCCTCCGCCGCCGCCTTTTTCCTGCTGGGACTTCTTCTTTTCCTCGCCGTTGTTGCCGGAGGCGGCCCAGGCGTTAAGCTGGCGGATCTTGCCGTCGGGCAGGAAGAGGACGAGGGCCATGATGAGGGCCATCAGGAGGAGGGGGTCGAGGAGGGTCTGCTTGGCGGAGCGGCGGGAGAGGAGCCAGACGATGAGGAGAATACCGAGGACGGCGCCGGAGGCGAGGAAGAAGGGGAGGGGGTCGTAGTTGCGCTCGAGGAGCCAGTCGGTGATGAAGTAGGGGCGATGGAGGGAGCCTTCGCGGTGGGCGGCGAAGGCGCCGGCGAAGATGCCGACGAGAAGGGCGGCCTCGAGAGAGAGGAAGATGGCGTGGCGGGTGGCGGACAGGAGCAGCGGGGTGAGGAGGGCGAGGGGGATGGCGAGCCAGACGGCGAACTCGCTATCGCGTCGATGCTCACGGAGCAGGTTAGCAAAAGTGATGAGCGCTCCCACGTGTGTGCTTTCCTTATGTAGCGCACGCCGCAGCAGTAGCTCCGCTGGACGCCACTCCTAGCAACACGTTAGCAACACATTCGCAACACGTTAGCAACACGTTAGCAACACATTAGCAGCACGGTAGCAACACATTAGCAACACGTTAGCAACACGTTAGCAACACATTAGC
>CAYMTH010000196.1:5148-8337 GCA_964393235.1 uncultured Solibacteraceae bacterium
GGTGAGGGAATAGACGACGGGGCTCGAGAGGAGTTTGGCGGCGGTGTCGCTGGAGCGGAGGAGGGAGCCGGCGAGGGAGACGGCGCCGAGGCCGGCGAGGGCGGTGAGCCAGAGGCGGAGGAGGCGGACGGGGAGGCCGGCGAGGCGGTCGGCGGCGAAGAAGGCGGCGAGGACGCCGAGGAGGACGGCGAGGAGGCCGGCGCTGGAGGTGAAATTGACGGCGGCGACGGCGGCGGCGGCCATCCAGATGAGGATGCCGGGTATTTTCCACCAAATGGATCGATTATTCCCCACGCCGTTTAGCCTTTATACCCCAGAGTATCGCTGATTGCGTGGCCGGAACTGCGTTCGACGACGATGAGTTCGTTGGCGAGGCCTTTGACGGCGGCGGCGCGGGCGCGGATTTCCGAGAGGGCGACGGCGCCGGAGGGGCGGGTTCTGAGGAGCCAGCGGGCGGCGATTTCGCGGAGGCCGCGGGGGGGCGGGGCGTCGGGGACGATTTCAGACGCCGCGGTGAGGACCTGGACGCGCATAGTGGCGGTGGCGGCGGACTGTGCGGCGACGGCGTTCCAGGACTCGTCGTCGGGAGGGATGAAGAGCAGGCAGAACTGGAAGCCCTCGTTTTCGCGGCGGGTGAGGAAGGCGGCGAGCTGGGCGGCGCGGTCTTCGGGGCGGGCCTCGCCGGAGCGGGCGATGAGTTCGAAGGCGGCTTCGCGGTCGTCGTTGGCTTCGCGGTCGACGGCGTCGGCGGCGAAGCACCAGTCGTCGCCGAGGAGGTTGCGTTCGATGGCGACGCGGGCGGCGGCGGCGGTGGCGTCGTCGTGGGGGCCGGTAACGAGGTAGGCGCAGCCGCGTTTGCGTTCGGCGACGGAGCGTTCGGGGGTGCGGACCATCATCTTGCCGGTGCGGGCGTAGACCTTCCAGAGGACCATGCGGAGGGGGTCGCCGGGGGCGTACTGGCGCATTTCGACGCGGTCGCCTTTGGGCTCGGCGAAGGGGTCGGAGAGATCGTCGCCTTCGGCCATGCCGGCGGGGGGCGGCATTTGCGCGAGCATGCCGCGGTAGGGGAGGACGCGGAGGGAGACGTCCTCGCGGCGGCGCCAGGAGATTTCGGTGAGGCCGAAGAGGTCGCGGACGGTGAAGCGGCGGATCACCTTTTTGACGATGCAGCGGCGGTCGGGGGAGGCGAGTTCGACGAGGTCGGGGCCTTCGCGTTCGAGTTCGACGAGGGCGGCGGTTTCGCCGGAGCCGTCGTCGACCCACTGCCAGTCGAGGACGGCGAAGGGGATCCAGTTGGGGCGGCGGAGGCGGAAGCCGGTGGGTTGGGGGATGCCGGTGTCGAGGTCGAGTTCGCCGGGGGTGGAGGCCTTGCGGGAGCGAGGGAAGGCGATGGCGGCCATCAGGAGGGTGGACAGGAGGAGGGTGATGAGGATGAGGGCGCCGCCGAGGCCGGCGACGAGGAGGACGAGATCGCGGACCAGGACGCCATAGACCCAGAGGGAGACGGCGAAGAGGGCGAGGAAGGCGAGGCCGGTGCGGGTGAAGGGGAACAGCCCGGTGACGGCGAGCACGGGGCGGCGCAGGAAGCGGCGCCAGACGCGGGCGATGGGGGCCGCGGCCCTACCGGTAACTCTGCGCAGTGCTGCTGGCCAACGAACCGTCATTGGAGGATCGCGATTTCCTTCTTCCTCCATTTTGACGTACGATGGCCACGATCCGGTACGATGCCAGCCGCAAACAGTTCTCTCAACCGCCGTTCCTTTTTATCCGCCGCATTCGGAGGGGGGCTGGCCGTAGCCCAGCCGAAGCGGAAGCCGAACTTCATCGTCGTCCTGGTGGACGACCTGGGGTGGCGGGACTGGGGGAGTTACGGGCATCCGTACCACGAGACTCCCCATCTGGACCGTCTGGCGGCCGAAAGCGTCCGGTTCACCCAGGCGTACGCCGCCTGTCCGGTGTGCTCGCCGACACGGGCGGCGCTGATGACGGGGCGGTATCCCGCCCGGCTGCATCTGACCGACTGGATTCCCGGGCGGAAGCAGTGGCCAACGTCCAAGCTGCTGAACGTCAGCTTTGAGCAGCAGCTCCCACTCGGGGAAACAACGCTGCCAGAGCTGCTCAAGCCACTCGGGTACCGGAGTGCCAGTGTCGGGAAGTGGCATCTGGGCGGAGAGGGGTTCGCACCGACCGATCAGGGCTTCGATTTGAACATCGGCGGGGATCACCGCGGGTCGCCGCCCGGCGGGTATTTCGGCCCCTTCAACCTGATCAACTTGAAGGGTGGGACGAAGGCCGATCTGCTTACCGACCGCCTCACCGAGGAGGCTGTCCGGTTCATCGGCGACTCGGCCGGGAAACCGTTCCTGCTCTATTTGCCGCACTATACTGTTCACACTCCGATTCAGGCGCCTGAGGCGCTGGTCGAGAAGTACCGGCGCAAGATGGCGGCGATGGGCGTGGAGGGGAATCCGACGTACGCCGCGATGGTCGAAACTCTCGATCACTCTATCGGCCGTTTGCGCGAGAAAGTTAAGGCCGAAGGGTTGGACGGGGACACGGTTTGGATCGTGACGTCGGACAACGGGGGGCTGCGGTACGAGGGGAAATCGCCGAAACCGGTGACGGACAATACGCCGGCGCGGAACGGGAAGGGCCATCTTTATGAGGGCGGGATCCGGGTGCCGCTGCTGATCCGGTGGCCGGGGGTGGCGCGGGCGGGGTCGACGGCGGATTTGCCGGTGACGACGCCGGATCTGTATGCGACGGTGGCGGAGATCGCGGGGGCGCGGCCGCGGGCGACGTTGGACGGACGATCGCTGGCGCCGCTGCTGCGGACGGGGCGGATGGCGGAGACGCCGCTGTTCTGGCATTATCCGCACTACAGCAACCAGGGCGGCAAGCACACCGACCGGGCGCGGGCGATGCGGGCGAAGCTGGAGGCGTGGCGGAAGTCGGTCAACGCGACGATGCCGAAGGTGAACCCGGCGTACGATCCGGCGACGGCGGATCAGGGGTTGACGGGGGCCGAGAAGCCGACGGCGCCGATCGGGTAACTACTTTTTGAACTTGCGGAAGATGTCGGGGCCGAACTCGCGGAAGACGTTGCCAAAGAAACGGCCGGCGTAGGCGCCGTGGATGCGGAAGACGCAGTCGCGGGTGGAGGTGACGCTGTCGGGCATCCAGGCTTTC
>CAYMTH010000197.1:0-8335 GCA_964393235.1 uncultured Solibacteraceae bacterium
GATCAAGGAAACGAAGAAGAACGGCGTGTTCGTGTTGCCGGGTCTTGGCCGTCTGGTCCGCCAGGAGCGGAAGGCGCGCATGGGCCGCAACCCCGCGACGGGCGCCGCGATCAAGATTCCGGCCAAGAAGGTCGTGAAGTTCCGCGTGGCGAAAGCCGTGAAGGACGCGATCGTTCCGCCGAAGAAGAAGTAGGCTTCCCTCCATCAAAAACACGAACCCCGCCGGGCGACCGGCGGGGTTCGTGCGTTTTTGGTACCGATACTTTCCGCTCAACGTGCGAGCGTCCAGGGGAAGCCCGTTAGGCCTGCTTCTTTTCTTCGGTGGGTTTCTGCTCTTCTTTGATGGCGTTCTTGAAGTTCTTGATACCTTCTCCCAAGCCTTTGGCCATTTCCGGAATCTTCTTGCCACCAAACAGCAGCAAGGCGATCGCGAGGATGATAACAAGCTCCATGGGCCCAATTTGGCGCATACGGCCTCCTTCTGAATACAACTATCATTATAGAACCCTTTGGGTTTCGTCAACTGACCCCATCCGCCATGGCAACACGCAAAAAACCCGCCCCGCCCGACGCCGGCAAGACCGCGCGGCGCGTGGCCCGGAACGTTGTCGGGGCCGTGAAACCGGCCCGGCCCATCGATCCGGATCCGCGCAAGAAGAAGCCGAAGCACAAGAAGGACCCCGCCGACGAAGCATGACCGCGCGTATTCTGATCTGGCTCGCGCTGGGGACCGGCGTGCTGTTCGCCCAGCGGCAGGAGCCGGGATTCTTCACCTGGCACGCATTTGAATACACGGCGCTCGACAACGGACAGCGGGACCTGACGTTTCAGTTTCACTTCCGGACGCACGACAACATCCGCGTGCTGAGCCTGGTGCGCGGTTCGGTGTTCGCCAGCCGGCAGTTGCCGCGGCGGTGGACGTGGACCGGCGGGTACCTGGCGCAGAACCAGGAGACGAGCGCCGACAGCGAGTGGGCGCGGCAGCAGCGGGTTTTCACCTCGATCAGCCGGCCCTTCCGGACGGCGCGGCTGCGGCACAACCCGCGCTTCCAATACGACTACCTCTTCTGGATGCCAACGCCCTCCTACGGCCGCTACCGGTTCGCGTGGCAGACCGAGTGGATCGCGCGCGTGCGGCCGTATGCGGGCGTCGAGGAGTTCATCGAGCACAAGGGCGTGCAGCGGTTCCGGCCGCGGGCGGGGCTGCGGTTCAGCCCGTCGCGGTACGTGGACGCCGACATCGTCTACATGTACGACCGGATCTACCTGCGCGGGCTGAAGAACCGGCACATCATCCAGACCACGTTCAATTTCCACCGCCCCAGCCGGGACTAGCCGCGCGTTCTGATAGAATTCGGAACCATGAAGGGTAAGGCGATCATTCTCCTGCTGGCGGCCGCGTCGATGTTGCCGGCGGAGACGCGGGTTTTTCAAGGGTTCACGCTGATCGACGGCACGGGAAAGGCGCCACTGGCCGATGCGGCGATGGTGATCACCGACGGCCGGATCACCTACGTCGGCCCGAAGAAGTCGATGAAGATGCCGGCCGTCAAGCCGGAGGTGATCGAACTCGCGGGGAAGTACGTCATCCCGGGTCTGTTCAACCTGCACTGCCATCTGGGCAACACGAAGCGCATGGCGCAGGACCCGAAGAATTTTACGCGCGACAACGTCAACGACCAGTTGAAGACCTACGCGAAGAACGGCGTGACGGCGGTGCTCAGCATGGGCAGCGACCAGCGGCTGATCTTCGACATGCGCGCCGAGCAGCGCGCCGGGCGGCCTTCGCTGACGCGCATCTACACGGCCGGGCGCGGGTTCACGGGCAAGAACGGGTATCCGACGGCGGCGCCGGGCATGAAGGGCGTGCCGTATGAGGTCACCAGCGAAAAAGAGGTGATCGACGCGGTGAAGACCGAGGCCGGGCTGAAGGTCGACATGCTCAAGATCTGGGTGGACGACCACCTCGGCAAGGACGTGAAGATTCCGGGCAATCTGTCGGCGGCGATCATCCGGGAAGGGAAGAAGTACGGCATCCCGACCTCGGCGCACATCTTCTACCTCGAGGACGCCAAGCACCTGGTGAACGCCGGGCTGCACGGGCTGGGCCATTCGGTGCGGGACCGGATGGTGGACGACGAGTTGATCCGCGTGATGAAGCAGAAGGGCGCGTGGCTGTCGGCGACGACGTTGACGCGCGAGTACTCGGTGTTCACCTACGCCAAGGGCGCGACGTGGGCCGACGATCCGTGGTTCGTGCGGTCGGCGGACCCGGCCGACCGGGATACGATCAAGTCGTCCGCCTACAAGCAGCGGATGGCGGCGGCGGACCCGCACTGGCAGCGCTACGAGACCGAGTTCATCGAGATCGCGAAGAAGAATTTGAAGAAGATGGCCGACGCGGGCGTGAAGTTCGGGTTCGGCACGGACACGGGCCCGCCGGCGCGGTTCCCGGGGTATTTCGAACACCTCGAAATGGAGTTCATGGCCGACGCGGGGCTGACGCCGGCGCAGATTCTGACCGCCGCGACGCGCAGTTCGGCCGAGTTCCTCGGCGTGCAGAAGGAGCTGGGCACGCTGGAGCGCGGCAAGTGGGCGGACTTCGTGGTGCTCGGGAAGAATCCGCTGGAGACGATCAAGAATTCGCGCTCGGTGGAGCAGACCTGGGTGGCCGGCAACCGCGCCTACTAGCGCCGGTTGAACAGGGCGCCGATCAGGGCGAACAGCAGGCCGATCAGCCAGCTCGGGGCGGTCACCAGGAAGGCTTTGCCTTTCGGGATGCCCGCCAGCGCGGCCAGCGCGAAGCCCAGCACGACGATGTGCCAGACGGTGAAGAACGAGAAGAAGCTGACGAAGCCGTAGAGCAGGCGCGGGGCGTCGTCGGCGAGGAAGCGTTCGAGGCCGAAGCCCGGGGCGAGTTCGCGCATGGTGACGTCGGCGCCGCGGCCGCGGAGCACGATCAGGTGGGCGAGCGTTTGCAGGGCGTTGATGAGGCCGACGTGGGCCATCGTGTTGTAGAGGTCGGGGAAGCGGACGTTGGCCTGGAAGATGACGCAGGCGGCGAAGACGAGCGCGGCGCCGATGAGGGTCATCAGCGCGAACATGATGGGCGCGGAGATGGTGCTGAAGCGGGCGAGCGATTCCATGGTGCCGACCATGGCGTCGAGCTTGGCGGCGTCGATGCCGGCCGGCGGGTCGTTGCGCATGGCCTGCATGGTGACGCGCGGCAGGGTGTAGTTGTAGGCCGCCATGATGAGGCCGCCGATGGCGATGGGCGGCAGCCAGCCGAGCGTCCGGCCGCGCGTGCGGCGCACGGTTTCGGCCGGATCGATGAAAACGTTGAGAATAGCGAGGAGTGCGTTCACTTTCTTCTCGACGATAGCACCCGGGCGGTCTGCTAGACTACAGCAGGTTTCTATGACCCTTATCCTCCTTCTGTTGGCGGCGCTGCCGGCGCTGGCCGGCTCCGCGGAGCTGTTTGCGGCGATCCGTTCGGGCGATGCGCGCGCCGTGAAAGGGCACCTGCGCGAGCCCGCCGCCCGGGGGGAGCGCAATGCCGATGGCCTGACGCCGCTGCAGTACGCCGTCATGACGGCCGGGCCGCGCGTGATGCGCGAGATTCTCGACGCGGGCGCCGACGTCAACGCCGCCACCGCCGACGGCGTCACGGCGCTGCACATGGCCGCGTACGATCCGGAAAAGACCCGCCTGCTCGTCTCCCGCGGGGCGAACATCAACGCGGCGACGAAGGCCGGCGAGACCCCGCTGCTGGTGGCCGCGGCCCGGTCGGGCGCGATGGAAACGATCGCGTTTTTGCTGTCGAAAGGGGCCGACGTGACGGCGAAAGCGTCCGGCGGTTTCAGCGGCCCGACCGCGCTGCACCGCGCGGCGGCGAACGGGGATCTGCCGCTGCTCCGGCTGCTGCTGGCGAACGGCGCGAAGGTCGCCGACGCGCCGAATGTCGCCCGCGCGGCGGCCTTTGGCCATTGCCGTGAGTGTCTGCGGCTGCTGCTCGAGGCCGGCGCGGCCGCCGATACGCCGGGCCGTTCCGCCCTGCAGGACGCGGCCGCGTCGGGCGACGTCGAAATGGTCCGCATGCTGGTCGACAAAGGGGCGAACGTCAACGCCGCCGACCGCCGCGGGTATACGGCGTTGATGCGGGCCGCGCTGTCCTATGAGCCGGGCGCGCTCGCCGTGATCGAATACCTGCTGGCCAAAGGCGCCAACGCCAATCCGAAGAATGAAACGGGGGACACGGCGCTCTCTTTCGCCGCCCGGTTCGGCGAGACACCCGCCGTCGCGCTGCTGCGAAAACACGGCGCGCCGGAGCCTCGGACGGCCGTGCGTGTGCCGTCTCCCTTGGCGGCGAACTCCGCCGAAGAAGCCATCCAGCGCAGCCTCCCGCTGCTGCAGCGCATCGCCGAGCCGGTGCGCAAGCTCAACGCCTGCACCACCTGCCACAACCACAGCCTGCCGGCGATGACGCTGTCGATGGCGCGCTCGCGCGGCTTCGCGGTGGATGAGGCAGCGGCGCGCCAGGAGTTCGAGCGCGCGAAACAGCCGGCCCCCGGCTCGGGGCTGGCCATCCAATTGGGCTCCGGCGTTCCCGACTTTTTCCCATACCAACTGCTTGGCCTTGCCGCCGGCGGCGGCGATCACGGTCCGGCGGCCGATGGGATGGCCCACCATATCACGACGCGGCAGGATCCCTCGGGCCGCTTCCACGGCCTGGACTATCGCCCGCCGCAGGAGTACACCGACGTCACCTTTACCGCTACCGCGCTGCGCGCGCTGCAGCTGCATCCCCTGCCCGGCCGCGCCGCCGAGTTCAAGTCCCGCATCGACCGCGCCACACGCTGGCTGGCCGCGCAGTCACCGCGCGACAACGAGGACCACGCGCTGCGCTTGATGGGCCTCGTCTGGGGCGGCGCCTCCCGCGCCACCGTCGCCGCCGCGGCCAAGGCGATGATCGGGCGGCAGCGTCCCGACGGCGGATGGAGCCAGTTGTCGCATATCGCCCCGGACGCCTACGCTACCGGCCAATCGCTCTACGCGCTGCATCTCGCGGGCGTCTCCCCGGCCGACCCGGCCTATCGCAAGGGCGTCGCGTTCCTGCTCCAGTCGCAGCGCAAGGACGGCTCCTGGTACGTCACCAGCCGCACCCATCCCGTGCAGCCGCTGATCGATGGCGGCTACCCGTACATCAATCACCAGTGGATCTCGGCCTCGGCCGGCGCGTGGTCCACCATGGCTCTGCTCGGCTCGCTGCCGGCGCAGACCGCCCGCCGCTGAAGAGGAGTACAATGCTTGCGATGCGATCCTTGACTGCTTTGACCCTTCTGCTCGCCTCCTCCGCTTTCGCCCAGCCGGCGCCCGGTAGCCCCGAAGACCCGCACGCGGCCGACCGCCAGTTGTTGCTGAAGATCTTCCACGAGGTGGAGGAGAGCATCAACTCGCAGAGCCTGGAGCGCATGGCGAAGCAGATGGACGACAACGCCGTCGTCGTCTGGGCCAACGGCGAGGTCTCGCGCGGGCCGAAAGAGGTGCTCGCCTACTACGAGCGCATGGTGAAGGGGCCGGACCGCATTCTGACGAAATACCTGACCAAGGCCGCGCTGCACGGCCACGCGCGGTTCCTCGGCGACGGCACCGTGGCGATCGCCGACGGCACGATGGAGGACGAGTACTTCCCGATCGTCCGCGGCCCGTTCAAGCTGAGCGCCAAGTGGACCACCACGGCCGCGAAGATCAACGGCGAGTGGAAAGTGGTGGCGCTGCACCTGTCGGCCAACGTGTTCAACAACGTGCTGCTCGACGAGGCGAAGTCGGCGCTGCTCTACACGGGCGTGGGCGGATTGATCGGCGGGCTCGCGGTGGGCTGGTTCATCGGCAGCCGACGGCGCCGCGCCGCTTAGCCGGCGGCGACGGTGCGGAGCAGCGCGGTGACCCCGGAGAAGCGCACGGCGACGAGGTCCATCAGCCCGGGGAACACGGCCACGACCAGGAGCGCAAAGACTCCGGTGATCAGCGCATATTCGAAGACATCCTGGCCCGACTCGCAACGGCAAACCCGGCGCATGGCATTCAAGAGATACATGGTGTTTCGACCTTTTCTAGTGAGATTCGGCGGAACGGCGGGGGGCGCGCTCGCAAGGTCAATTCTGCTCGGGCGGACGGGAGCGTCCAATAGCGCGTCCGCTTCAAAATCGAATGAGTGCGCCGTACTAAGGTGCGCGGAGTCCGGGGTACCCTTGGGCTATGAAGCGTAGAGCCTTCCTTGCCGCCGTGCCGCTGCTGGCCGCGCAGCCGTCGCCGATCGTCACGCGCGAAGGCGTCCACTACGGCTTCCCGCGCCTGGTGCGCGCCGCCGACGGCCACCTGCTGCTCTTCTACCGCATCGGCAATTCGCATGCCTACGACCACTCCTCGGTCGCCATGCGCCGCAGCACCGACGATGGGGCGACGTGGGGCGCCGAGCAGGTGCTCTACGCCGACCCCGATCCGGCGCGCTCCGCGCACAACCCCGTAGCCATCGTCGCGCCGTCCGGCCGCGTGCTGCTCTGGATCAGCCGGTTCCGCTTTCAGCCGCAACACCGGCGCGAACCGGGCGCCTGGGCCTGGTCCGACGACCACGGCGGCACCTGGTCCCGCTTCGTGACGTTCGACGAGGACCCCGCGCGGAGCTCCTATTACATGACCGACGTGATCCGCACCCGCGACGGCATGCTGGGTTCGGTCGCGACGTTTCCGCCGGGCGGGGCGGGGAACTGCTACGCGCTGATGTGGCACTCGGCCGACGGCGGGCGCACGTGGCGCGTGCGCAGCCAGTTGACCGCGCCGGCGGAGAACCGCGGCGACGAGGTGGCGCTGCTCGAACGCGCGAACGGCGAGATCCTGTGCCTGCTGCGCACGCGGCGGCAGCCCGGCGCGCCGGGATATCCGCCGGGGCTGCTGTCGTTCGTCTCGCGCGACGCCGGGCGTACGTGGGTGGAGGAGCCGAACCGCCTGCCGCAGCTCGGGCTGACGCTGCAGCGGCCCTTCCTCACGCGCCTCGACAAGGACCGCGTGCTGCTCACCGGCCGCGACATCGAACGCAAGGAGGTGGTCTCGTTCCTGTCCCGGGACGACGGCCGCACGTTCGGCGCCAAGACTGTAATCGATGCCTACGCCAAGGACGGCGCCTACACGACGTGCGTGCCGCTGCGGGATGGCGCGGTGCTGATGGTCTACTACGCCGACCGCGCCGGCTCGCTGCCTGAACTGCGCGCCGTCCGGCTGCGCCCGGCCTGACGCCGCTACTTCGCCTTCGGGTGCGCTTTGTCGTAGACCGCGAGCAGGTCGGTGAGCGCCACCTGCGTGTATTTCTGCGTTGTCGAAAGCTGCGCGTGGCCCAGCAGTTCCTGGATGGCGCGTAGGTCCGCGCCGTCGCTCAGCAGGTGCGTGGCGAAGGCGTGGCGCAGCGTGTGCGGGTGCAGGCTCGCGTCGCCGGCCAGATAGCGCGCGTAGAAGGTGACCACGCGCCGGATGCTGCGGTTCGATAGCCGCGTGCCGCGGTAGTTGACGAACACGGCGCGCTCGTTGGCGGCCGCGTGGCGCTCGGGCAGCCAGTTGGCCAGCGCCTCGGCCGCCTTGCCGCCGTAGGGCACCTGGCGCTCCTTCCGCCCCTTGCCGCGCACCAGCAGCCACTGCTCGGTGCGGTCGATGTCCTCGAGGTTCAACCCTTCCAACTCGCTCACGCGCAGCCCACAGCCGTAGAGGAACTCGAAGATGGCGCGGTCCCGCCGCGGGAACGGGCGGTTCAGGTCATTCTCCTCGACGTTGTCGACCAGCGTGTTCACCTGCTCCGCCGTGGGCACCTTCGGCAGCGACTTCGGCAGCTTCGGCAGCACCAGCAGCTTGGCCGGGTTGGTGGGCGCCGCCCCGGTCTTCATCGCGTAGTGGAAAAACGCCCGCAGCGCGGCCACCTTGCGGCGGATGCTCGACGCCATCCGCGCGTCGTGGAACAGCGCCGAGACCCAGCCGCGCAGCAACGGCAGGTCGATCGCTTCCACCGGGGGCGCCGGCGCGGCCCAGAGCGCGAACTGCCGCAGGTCGCTGTCGTAGTTCCGGATGGTGTGCGGCGACGCGTTCTCCCGGCGCAGGCTGTCGAGAAAGTTCGCGATCTCCGCTTCCAGTTCCGGCATCAGCCCAACCACGCCTCCAGCGCCGCCCGCGCCCGCCGGCACACCTCGGCGTGCCGCGCCTTCTTGTCGCGTTTGAACTTCTTCTTCGTCTCTTCGTCGAGCTGCGGCAGCAGGTCGAACGTGATGTTGGCCGGCTGGTGGTGCTTCGGGTC
>CAYMTH010000198.1:0-8271 GCA_964393235.1 uncultured Solibacteraceae bacterium
ACTGGGGGTTCGAATCCTGGACGCCAAAGGCGGAGTAGCCGTTGACGGCCTGGCGGTAGACGCCGCCGGTGAAGCGCTTGTCGGTGGGGGCGTTGGGGATGCCGAGCTTGCCGGCGAGGGTCTCGGTGCCGACGAAGACGGGGAATTTGCCGCCGTCGGTGATGGAGAAGCCGAAGCGGAACTCGAGGAGGGTGGTGGGGTTGACGGTCCAGGTGGAGCCGAGGGCCACCTGCTTGTTGAGCACGCGGACGTTGCCGTTGGAGTCGCCGCCGGAGGGTCCGGGGATGGCGGGGGGTTCGAAGTTCTCCATGAGGCGGTGGGAGTAGCGACCGAAGGCGTTCAGTTTGGACGAGAAGTAGTGGTCGTAGCGGAAGTCGCCTTTATCGGTCTTGTCGGTGCGGAGGGGCTGGCTCTGGAAGTTGTTGGCGAGGCCGGGGAGGTTCGGATCGGGGAGGCCGGAGAGGACCTCGCGGGCCCAGCGGGTCATCTGGGTGGGCGGGATGATGCCGTTGGAGTAGAGGCCGCCGTCGATGGGGTTGCGGACGGCGATGCCGACGTTGCCGGCTTTCTGTTCGGCGGTGGGGAGGGTGGCGAAGTTGATGCGACGGGAGTTGCGGCGGTAGCCTTCGTAGTCGGCGAAGAAGAACATCTTTTCCTTGACGAGGGGGCCGCCGAAGGTGGCGCCGTACTGGTTCTGGATGAGGACGGGCTTCTGGTTGTTGACGGGCTTGAAGAAGCCGGTGGCGTTCAGCGCGGTGTTGCGGAGGTACTCGTAGACAGAACCGTGGAACTGGTTGGTGCCGGAGCGGATGGAGGCGTTGATGACGGCGCCGCCGGCGCGGCCGAACTCGGCGGAGAAGTTGTTGGTTTCGAGGCGGAACTCCTGGACGGCGTCGGGGGAGAGCTGGACGACCTGGTTGGAGAAGCCCTGGTTGGAGGTGCCGTAGGAGTTGTTGTCGACGCCGTCGATGACGAAGTTGTTCTGGGAGGAACGCATGCCGTTGACGTTGAAGGAGGCGTCGCGGGAATCGGCGATGCCGGAGCGGCGGACGCCGGGGGCGAGGAGGGCGAGATCGGCGTAGGCGCGGCCGTTCAAGGGGAGATTGACGACCTGCTGGGAGCCGACGACGGTGCCGCGGGAGGAGGTATCGGTTTCGAGGGCGGCGACGGCGTCGGTGACGGTGATGGATTCGGAGGTGGCGCCGACTTCGAGCTTGAGGTCGACGCGCTGGCGGGCGTTGACGGTGACGGTGAAGTTATTGGCGACGGCGGATTTGAAGCCCTTGGCGGAGGCCTCGATCTTGTATTCGGCGGCTTTGACGTTAGCGAAGAGGTAAGATCCGTTGGCGTCGGACTGCGTTTTCTGAATGACGCCGGTGCGGAGGTTGGTGAGAGTAATTTCGGCCTGGGCGACGGCGGCGCCGGAGGCGTCCTGGATGGTTCCGAGAACCTGGGCTGTATCGAACTGGGCCAGCAGGATGCCGGCGAACAGGGCTAGGCAAAGCGATAGACGTTTGAACAAGTTGAGACTCCTGAGTGATCCATAACAGGGTAGCGGTTTTGTGTTGCGGGCGTGTGAACAGGGTGCGGGGGGTGGGGATTTTGGCGTACGATAGGGCCAAGCTTATGTCTCAGATCAAAGGCCCCGCCATTTTCTTGGCACAGTTTATGGGCGATGCCGCGCCCTTCAATTCGCTTCCGAACATTACGGCATGGGCGAAGTCGCTCGGATATAAAGGCGTGCAGATCCCGGCATGGGACACGCGGCTGATGGATTTGGCCAAGGCGGCCGAATCGAAGACGTATTGCGACGATTTGAAGGGCCAGACGAACGGCCTGGAGATCACAGAGCTGGCGTCGCACCTGCTGGGGCAGCTGGTGGCGTCGCACCCGGCCTACGACGAGATGTTCGACATTTTCGCGGCGCCGGAAGTGCGGGGGAACCCGAAGGCGCGGAGCGCGTGGGCGATCGAGCAGCTGATGCTGGTGATCAAGGCTTCGGCGAACCTGGGGCTGACGGTGACGCCGTCGTTTTCGGGGGCGTTGATGTGGCCGTTCATCTACCCGTGGCCGCAGCGGCCGGGCGGGCTGGTGGAAGAGGGTTTCAAAGAGCTGGCGAAGCGCTGGAAGCCGATTCTGGACTGCGCGGAGGAGTACGGCGTCGATTTTGCCTATGAGCTGCATCCGGGCGAGGACCTGTACGACGGCGCGACGTTCGAGCAGTTTTTGGCGGCGACGGGGAACTCGGCGCGGGTGAATATTAATTACGACCCGTCGCACTTCATTCTGCAGTGCCTGGACTATGTGGGCTTCATTGACGAGTATGCGTCGCGGATCAAGGCGTTCCATGTGAAGGACGCGGAGTTCCGGCCGTCGGCGAAGTCGGGCGTGTACGGCGGGTATCTGGGCTGGACGGAGCGTCCGGGCCGGTTCCGTTCGCTGGGCGACGGGCAGGTGGACTTCAAGCAGGTCTTCTCGCGGCTGACGGCGGGCGGTTACAAGTCGTGGGCGGTGCTGGAGTGGGAGTGCTGCTTTAAGGACAGCGCGCAGGGCGCGGCGGAAGGGGCGCCGTTTATCGCGTCGCACCTGTTCGACGTGCCGGCGAAGGCGTTCGACGTTTTCGCGGGGGCCGAGTCGGACACGGCGCGGAACCGGCGGATTCTGGGACTCGAGTAGTTTTCGGGGTTGTGGCTCATCGTGCCCGCTTGGATATACTAGCGGGCACGATGAGACTCCTGCTTCCTTTGCTGTTTTGCGCGGTTGGGTTTGGGCAGACGCTGCCGATCAAGTTGATTGGGGAATGGGCGAAGCTGCCGCGGGGGATGTACATCGGCGAATGCTCGGGGGTGAGCGTCGATAAGGACGATAACGTCTGGGTGTTCAACCGGAGCAAGAATCCCGTGATGAAGTTCGACAAGACGGGGAAGCTGCTCGATGCGTGGGAGAACGTGCCGGTGACGATGTCGCACGGGATAAAGGTGGACCCGGACGGGAACGTGTGGACGGTGGACGTGGCGGCGCATTCGGTGAAGAAGTTCACGCCGGACGGGCGGCTGCTGATGCAGATCGGCAACGCGGGCGGGCAGCCGGGGACGAACGAATCGAAAGACGCGTTCAACAAGCCGACGGGGATTGCGTTTGAGCCGAACGGGGATTTCTGGGTATCCGACGGGTATGTGAACTCGCGGGTGGTGAAGTTCAACAAGAACGGCGAGTACGTGATGCAGATCGGGGGGAAGAAGGGGACGGCGGACGGGGAGTTCGACACGGCGCACGACGTGGCGATCGACGGGAAGGGGCGGATTTACGTGGCGGACCGGGAGAACCGGCGGGTGCAGATTTTCTCGGCGGACGGGAAGTTTTTGGGCAAGTGGACGAACGTGGGATCGCCGTGGGGGCTGGCGTATGTGGCGAAGGAGAACGCGTTCTTTATTTGCGACGGGTATGCGAACCGGATTTTGAAGGTGAATCTGGAGGGGCAGATTCTGGGGACGTACGGGCAGTACGGGAAGATTCCGGGGCGGTTCGATTTTGTGCATCATATGGCGGTGGATTCGACGGGGTCGATTTACGCGGCGGAGATCAAGAACTGGCGCGTGCAGAAGTTTGCGTGGCAGAACTAGGGGGGCGGTATCGGGTTAGCGAAGAGGGGACACGCTGAAGCATGTCCCCGAAGAGGGCGCGGTTTCGGACGCTCGGGGGGATGGATTGGGGGGCGGTGTCGGGTTGGGGAAGAGGGGACACGCTGAAGCATGTCCCCGAAGAGGGTGCGGGTTCGGACGGTCGAGGGGATGGATTGGGGGGCGGTGTCGGGTTGGGGAAGAGGGCGGGGTTTCGGACGGTCGGGGGGCGGATTCCAACGGCTGAATGGCGGGCGTAGACTGGGGGCATGACCCGACGCACCGCACTGCAGGTTGCCGCCGCCGCGACGGCGGGGATGGGTCTGGCCGGCGCTCCGTATGCGCCTTCGGCCGCGAATTTGAAGGCCCGGGAGTGGTTCCAGGACGCCAGGTTCGGCCTCTTCGTGCACTGGGGGGTGTACTCGGTGCTCGGGAAGGGCGAGTGGGTCATGAATAACGACAAGATCCCGGCCAGCGAGTACGCGAAGCTGGCGCCGCGGTTCAACCCGACGGGGTTCGACGCGGCCGCGTGGGTCGCGCTGGCCAAGGCCGCCGGGCAACGCTACATCACGATCACCAGCAAGCACCACGACGGGTTCGCGATGTGGGCGACAAAGCAATCAAAGTGGAACATCGCCGATGCGACGCCGTATGGCAAAGACCCGATCCGGATGCTGGCCGAGGAGTGCCGGAAGCAGGGCGTGAAACTGTTCTTCTATCACTCGCACCTGGACTGGACGCACACCGACTACTTCCCGCGCGGACGGACGGGGCAGGCGTCGGGGCGACCGGAGAGTGGGAACTTCGAGCGGTATCTGGACTTCATGGACGCGCAGTTGACCGAACTGCTGACGCAGTACGGGGATATCGCGGGGATCTGGTTCGACGGGATCTGGGACCGGAAGGACGCCGACTGGCGGCTGCGGAAGACCTACGACATGATCCACAAGCTGCAGCCGGCGGCGCTCATCGGGAACAATCACCACGTGGCGCCGTACGAGGGGGAAGACTTCCAAATGTTCGAGAAAGACCTGCCGGGGCAGAACCAGGCGGGGTTCAGCGAAGGGACCACCGTCGGGAAGCTGCCGCTCGAGACGTGCGACACGATCGGGACGGCGTGGGGGTACAACCCGAACGAGCGGCGGCTGAAGAGCACGAAGCAGCTGCTGCACATGCTGGTGCGGGCGGCGGGGATGAACGCGAACTTCTTGTTGAATGTCGGGCCGGGGCCGGACGGGGTGATCCAGGACGAGTTTCAGAAGCGGCTGAAGGAGATGGGGGCGTGGTTGGGGAAATACGGGGAGTCGATCTACGGGACGCGGGGGGGCCCGGTGGGGCCGCGGCCGTGGGGTGTGACGACGGCAAAGGGAGACAAGGTTTACGTGCACTTGCTGGAGTGGCCGGACCGTTCGCTGGCGACGCCGGGTGTGGGGAAGAAGGTGCGGGGGGCGCGGTTGCTGGGCGGCGGGGAGGTGGGAGTGAAGGCGATTGACGGGGGATTGCTGCTGCGTTTGCCGGAAGGGGGGCGGGACGGGCTTGACACGGTGGTCGAGTTGACGGTTGGAAATTGAGATACACTTTGACAAGCGGACGGAGAGTTGGAATCCGGTAAGCGACCCGCGAGGCCGGGGCACCGAATGGTGGCGGCCCCGGGGGATTCGGAACTCCGCTGCGAGAAAGAAATTCAACAGAGAAGGCCGCGCCGGCGGGGGAAGCCCGCGGGAGGCGGCCGGAAGTGGAAACAGCTCGGTGTGCCCGTGGAACGTCCCCGGGACCAAGTAGGACGAGAGCGTGATCCGCTAGCGCGAGGGCCGCGAGGCCGGCGCGAAAGAGGAGCGCGGACGCACCCGGCACCAGGACCCTTACATGCAGGAACGACAGAATATAGCTGTATTTGTGGATTACGACAACATCGAGATCGGCGTGAAGAGCACGCTGCGGCGTGAATTTGCCGTCTCGCTGTGTCTGGCTGCCCTGAAAGAGCGGGGCGATATCGTGGCGAAGTTTGCTTACGCGAACTGGTCGCGGCAGGAAGGCGCGGTGCGCCAGATGGCGGAGAACGCGGTGCAGATGGTGCAACGGCTGCCATCGCCGCGCGGGGACAAGAACGGGGCGGACATCAACCTGGCGCTGGACGCGCTGGAGATGGCGTTCACGCACAAGAACGTGAACGCGTTCGCGATCATTTCGGGCGACAGCGATTTCATTCCGCTGGTGAACAAGCTGAAGGCGTACGGGAAGACGATCTACATTGTCGGCGGGAAGGCGTTCACGTCGACGATTCTGCAGCAGAACTGCCACGAGTTCATCTCGTACGAATCGCTGCTGGACGACGGGAAGTACCAGGCGAAGGAAGTGCGGAGCGCGAGCGGCACGGGGCCGATTCCTTCGGCGACGGCGTTGCTGGCGGCATCTTCGCCGGCGGCGATCGCATCGGCGCAGGCGGCGCAGCAGACGACCGTGCCGGCCGAAGGGCACCGGGGCGGGCGGGGAGGCCGGGAGCACCGGCGTCCGGCGCCGCTCGAGTTGTCGCACGCGCTGCCGCTGGTGGAGCGGGCGCTGGCGACGTTGCGGCGGCGCGGCGTGCAGCCGCAGCTGGGCTTGTTGAAGAGCACGATGCTGCAGCTGGATCCGAGCTTCAATGAGCGGGCGTATGGGACGGGGTCGTTTTCGGACTTCGTGGACAAGCTGGAGTCGAGCGGGTATCTGGCGACGACGGGTCCGGAAGGGCGGAAGACGATCGAAGTGAAGCAGGGCGGGGAGACCACGCCCGGGCCGAAGAAGGAAGAGGCGCTGCCGTTGTTGCGGCAGGTGGTGGACACGTACGCGCTCGACCTGGAAGACGGGGCGTCGGCGGACGAGCTGGCGGGTTGGATGACGAAGATCCATCCGACGTTCGATTTGCAGAAGTACGGGTTCCAGTCGTTCTCCGAGTTTTTGACGTTTGCGCAGGATAACTTCCTGGTGCGGGTGGACGCGGATCCGGCGCGCGGGTTGATCGCGTATCCGCCGATGGAAGCGCAGGCTTCGTCGAGCACGGCGACTGTGCCGGCGGCGGAAGCGGCGGCTCCGGCGGAAGCGGCGGCGGAGGCGGCGGGCGAGGAGTCCGCGGAAGGCGAGGCGCGGCGGGGCGCGGAAGCGGACAGCGACGACGAAGAAGGCGGCGGCGGCCGGCGGCAACGGATCGACGACGGTGCGGCGGCCGCGGGCGCGGAAGCCGGTGGAGTAAACGATGATCGAACGGTACAACATTCAGGGCGCGGTGGCGCCGCGGGGCCCGTATTCGCATGCGGTGCGGGCCGGAGACTTTTTGTTCGTGTCGGGGCAGGGACCGATCGACCCGGCGACGAACGAGTTTTCCTATGGGACGATCGAGCACGAGACGCGGCTGGTGTTGAACAACATCCGGCTGATCCTGGAAGCGGCGGGCGCGTCGATGCAGGACGTGGTGAAGTGCTCGGTGTTTTTGCGCGACGGCGGGGACTTTTCGGCGATGAACTCGGTGTACGCCG
Source organism: uncultured Solibacteraceae bacterium (assembly GCA_964393235.1). GTDB lineage: Bacteria > Acidobacteriota > Terriglobia > Bryobacterales > Bryobacteraceae. The sequence goes on from CAYMTH010000198.1 coordinate 7,133, forward strand.
AGTTTTTCGGGGAAGCGAAGCCGGCGCGGACGACGGTGGAATCGAAGTTCGCCAATCCCACGATGAAAGTGGAGATCGACTGCGTGGCGTATAAGCCGAAGGCGTAGGGGATGACCGCATGTCCGCGCACCCGGCGCTGGTTCTAATCGATCTGCAGAAGGCGATAGACGATCCGTCGTGGGGAGTGCGGAATCATCCGCACGCCGAGAAACGGTTGGAGCGGCTGCTCTACATCTGGCGACAGATGGGGTGGCCGCTTTTTCATGTGCGGCACGATTCGGTGGAGGAGGGGTCGACGTACCGGCCGGGGCAGCCGCTGCACGCGTTCAAGCCGGAGACGGCGCCGTTGGACGGGGAGACGGTGCTGGGGAAGACGACGTGCAGCGCGTTTGCGAGCACGGATCTGGGGGAACGGCTGCGGGCGGCGGGGGCGCCGGCGGTGTTCGTGGGCGGGGTGATCACGAACAACTCGGTGGAGGCGACGGTGCGGGCGGGGAAGGATCTGGGGTTCCGGATGTACCTGGTGGAAGACGGGTGCTTCACGTTCGGGAAGGGGCGGTGGACGGCGCAGGACGTGCACGAGATGTCGGTGGCGAACCTGGAGGGGGAGTACGCGACGATCACGACGTCGGGGAAAGTGGTGACGACGTTTCTGGAGAATGTGTTCGCCGACGGGCGGATGGGGGGCGCGCTGCGGGCGGCGGCGGCGGCGCAGTACGGGAACGCGGGGGAGGATTCGGTGCTGGCGTGTTTGCTGCGGGATCTGCCGGGGATTTACGGGCGGGAGGCGGTGCGGCGGCTGGGGTTTCCGGAGCATGTGGCGGTGCTGGTGGAGGAACGGGACAGGACGCTGCGGTATTTGGCAGCGCAGGGGGGAGAGACGTTGACGGCGGAGGAGTGGGCGGTGGTGGGGGCGATGGGGGGGCCGATGAACGAGATGGAGGCGGAGGTTTTCGGGGACCGGTCGCAGAGCTTTACGTCGCTGCGGATCCGGTATTTTGAGGAGCAGGCGCGGCGGATGCATGGGCCGGTGCCGGAGTTCGGACATTACCGGGGGTTGGTGGAGCGGTATTTGTAGGGGGTGTGCGGGGGGAGGGGGTTAGGGTTGGGTAGCCGGTACAGCTCTCCGCCGTAGACGG
>CAYMTH010000199.1:0-8264 GCA_964393235.1 uncultured Solibacteraceae bacterium
CGCCATGGAAGCCTCCGTCGCCGGCGGCATTCCCATCCACACCGTCCTGCGCGAAGGCATCTCCGGCGACCGCATCGTCGCCCTCCTCGGCATCCTCAACGGCACCAGCAACTACATCCTCACCGAGGTCGAAAAATCCGGCGCCGCCTTCAACGACGTCCTCGCCGAAGCCCAGCGCCTCGGCTACGCCGAAGCCGACCCCACCGCCGACGTCGACGGCTTCGACGCCCGTTCCAAACTCGCCATCCTCTCCGCCCTCGCCTTCGGCCAGAAGATCAACGCCGCCGACATCTTCACCCAGGGCATCCGCCGCATCACCCCCATCGACTTCCAGTACGCCCACACCCTCAAACACACCATCCGCCTCATCTGCGGCGCCCGCCAGACCCCCGAGGGCCTCATCCTCTCCGTCCGCCCCGCCCTCATCCCCCAGTCCACCATCCTCGCCGGCGTCCAGGGCGCCTATAACGCCATCTGGGTCCGCGGCAAGTACGGCCAGGATACGTTCTATTACGGCCGCGGCGCCGGCCCCGAACCCACCGGCGTCGCCGTCGTCAGCGACCTCATGCGCGTCGCCCGCGAAATCCGCTCCGGCAGCCCCGAGCGCGTCTCCCCCTTCGCCCACGACCAGCTCGCCGCCTTCCGCCCCGTCTCCGTCCTCGTCCAGAAGCGCGCCTACTACCTCCGCTTCCTCGTTCACGACCGCCCCGGCATCATCGCCGCCCTCGCCGGCATCCTCGCCGACAAGAACATCAGCCTCGACGCGGTTCTCCAACTCCCCAGCGACGCCAAACAGTCCCTCCCCTTCGTCATCACCGTCGAACCCTCGACCGAACAGGCCGTGCAGGACGCCGTCGAAGCCATGAACCGTCTCGACTTCATGGTCGAACCCGCCCTCGCCCTCCCCATGGAGACGTCTCTATGAGGATCGCCGCCGCCCTCCTCCTGGCGCTCCCCGCCTTCGCCCAGGTCGCCGCCGAAGCCAACAAGAGCTACCAGTCCACCGAGGGCCGCCAGCGCATGGTCGAAACCCTCACCGGCGAACACCGCGACGCCCGTCAGAAGCCCCGCGAACTCATCGCCGCCCTCGGCATCAAGTCCGGCATGTCGGTCGCCGACGTCGGCACCGGCCCCGGCTATCTCCTGCCGTTCCTCTGTGAAGCCGTCGGCCCCGCCGGCAAGGTCTATGGGGAGGATATCTTCCCCGACTTCCTCGCCAAAGCGAAGCAGCGCGCCGCCTCCTGCCCCAACGTGACCATCGTCCACGGCAGCGAAAAGACGCCCAATCTCGACCCCAACGCCGTCGACCTCGCCATCATCCTCGACGCCTACCATCACTTCGACTATCCCGAGTCCATGCTCGCGGGCGTCCACAAGTCGCTCCGCGCCGGCGGCCGTCTGGCCATCGTCGACTACTACAAGCGCCGCGGCGCCATGTCGAATGCCAACCCCGATTTCGCCATCTCGCACATCCGCCTCGACGATGCGGCGGTGATCAGGGAGGTGGAGGCGAACGGCTTCAAGCTCGTGTCGAACAACCCGTTCCTCCCCGGCTCCCAGTACATGGCTATCTTTGAAAAGCGGTAATGTGGTAGCCTGAAAGGCGACCCACTCCAACCTCGCGGAGAGATGGCTGAGTGGTCGAAAGCAGCGGTTTGCTAAACCGTCGTAGTGCCTTAAAGCGCTACCGAGGGTTCGAATCCCTCTCTCTCCGCCAGTAAGTTTCTGAAAAGCCCCTCGCCTGAGGGGCTTTTTCGTTAATACCGCCCCAGCATCTCCAGCGCCCGCTCCGCCGTCACCGGCCCCACAAAGGTCTCCCGGACCACCCCTTCCCGGTCGATGAGAAAGGTCACCGGCCGCACCCCGAACTTATCCAGAAACACCGCCCCCTCTCCGCGCTCGGCCACCGCCAGCGGCGGCGCGCTCGGGACGGTCTTCAGGAACGACGCCACCCGCTCCGCCGTCTCGTCGCTCAGCGCCACGATTCGCTGACCGGGCCGCACCCGCCCCGCCGCCTCCGCCAGTGCCGGCAACTCCGCCCGGCAAGGCCCGCACCACGTCGCCCAGTAGTTCAGCAGCACCGCCTCCCCGCGCCACTCCGCGGTCGATTCCACCTTCCCGCCCGGCACCATCCGGTACCGGAACTCCGGCACCCGCTGGTCCTGCAGCGCCTGCAGCGGCCGTGTCACTTCCCGCACGAAGAAGCCGTACTTCACCAACCCCGCCCCGCCCAGCGCCAGCACGCCCGCCCCGGCCACAACGAGCCATCGCCGCCAGTACCGCCACGCCAGCCACACCCCCGCCAGCAACAGCCCCGGCCCCAGCAAGAACGGCAACAGCAGATTCATCTCCAGTGTCATGCCCACCCAGCCTACCCGTTCATTGTCACCGCCATGTCACGCCTCCGTCCCGGCTGTAACTTCTACTAAGTGTTCCGGCGCGTTCGCCGAAATCGCTCCCCGCCCCCTTCCCCCACCTGTGAGAAAATGCCCTCACTAGCGGTATGCGTCTCCTCCCCATCGCCCTGGCCCTCGCCGGCTTCACCCTCTCCTGCTCCGGTCCCTACTCGGCCGACAACGTCGCCGCCAAGGAGTCCGCCCCCACCGACGTCTCCACCCTCTCCGTCGCCCGCTCCCCCATCCCCGAAATCGTCACCGCCAACGGCGAACTCTTCGCCGAAGAGCTCGCCATCATCACCACCAAAGTCCCCGGCCGCGTCGTCAAGCTCAACGTCGACCTCGGCTCCGTCGTCAAGCAGGGCGACATCCTCGCCGAGCTCGAAAAGGCCGACTACGAGTTCCGCGTCCAGCAAACCCAGGCCCTCGTCGACCAGATCCGCGCCCGCCTCGGCATCCTCAACAGCAAAACCGACGATGTCGTCCCCACCAACGTCGCCGTCGTCAAGGAAGCCGACGCCGCCCTCCGCGAAGCCCGCTTCATCCTCGAAACCACCTCCCGCCTCGCCAAAGATGGCGTCGTCTCCCGCATCGAGTACGAAAAGGCCAACGTCCGCGCCCAGGGCGTCGAGGCCCGCTACCAGGCCGCCCTCGCCGAGGTCACCCAGCTCCGCGCCCAGCTCTCCGAACGCCGCGCCCAGCTCGCCCTCGCCCGCCAGCAGCTCGAGGACGCCACCATCCACGCCCCCTTCTCCGGCGCCATCACCCGCCGCCAGGCCGGCCCCGGCGAGTTCCTCCCCACCAACGCTCCCATCGTCACCCTCGTCCGCCAGAACCCCCTCCGCGTCCGCCTCGGCGTCCCCGAACGCCAGGCCGCCCGCGTCCGCCAGGGCCAGACCATCGAGATCCGCCTCGAAGGCGTCGCCGAACGCTTCACCGGCCGCGTCGTCCGCTTGAGCCCCGCCATCGACGCCCAGAACCGCTCTCTCCTCATCGAAGGCGAAATCCCCAACCCCACCGGCGCCCTCCGCCCCGGCTCTTTCGTCGAAGGCGCCATCGTCGTCAACCCCGACGCCCAGGGCATCGCCGTCCCCGCCGCCGCCGTCGTCTCCTTCGCCGGCACCGAACGCGCCTTCGTCGTCAAGAACGGCGCCCTCGAGGACCGCGTCCTCCGCACCGGCCGCCGCTTCCCCGACGGCCGCGTCGAAGTCCTCGAAGGCCTCGCCGAAAACGAACCCATCGTCGCCCGCGCCACCGACCGCATGGCCAAGGGCCAGAAGGTGCGGGTGCGCTAAATGCAAAAGCTCGCCGAGGTCTGCGTCGCCCGCCCCGTCTTCGCCCTCATGCTCATCCTGGCGCTCGTCGTCGTCGGCGCCGTGTCCTATACCAAGCTCGGCATCGACCGCTTCCCCGACGTCGACCTTCCCATCGTCTCCGTCCGCACCATCCTCCCCGGTGCCTCCCCCGAAGAGATCGAATCCGCCGTCACCCGCTGGGTCGAGGACTCCGTCGCCACCGTCGAAGGCATCGACAACATCCGCTCCACCTCCACCGAATCCCTCTCCATCGTCACCATCACCTTCAACCTCAACCGCAACATCGACGTCGCCGCCCAGGACGTCCGCGACGCCGTCGCCTCCATCCTCGCCCAGCTCCCCCGCGACGCCAAGCCCCCCCTCATCAAGAAGCTCGACGCCGACGCCTCGCCCATCATGACCCTCGTCCTGTACGGCGACAAGACCCCCCGCGAGCTCTACGAAATCGGCGAGCGCGGCATCAAGGACTCCATCGAATCCGTCGGCGGCGTCGGCCAGGTCCAGGTCCTCGGTGGCCAGAAGCGCGCCGTCAACATCTGGGTCGACGCCGACCGCCTCGCCGCCTACAAGATCCCCATCCTCCAGGTCCGCGACGCCGTCATCCGCCAGAACTCCGACATCCCCGGCGGCCGCGTCGACGCCGGCGCCCGCGAACTCGTCCTCCGCACCCTCGGCCGCTTCCCCGACCCCAAGCTCTTCAACGACCTCGTCGTCGCCACCATCAACAACACCCCCGTCCGCATCCGCGACATCGGCTTCGCCGAGGACGGCCACAAAGAACAGCGCACCACCGCCCGCTACGACGGCCGCCCCGCCGTCGCCCTCGAGGTCCGCCGCCAGTCCGGCGCCAACACCATCGAGGTCGTCAACGCCATCAAGGCCCGCCTCGTCCGCGTCAACGAACTGCTCCCGCCCGGCGTCCAACTCGCGACCGTCCAGGACCAGTCCCTCTACATCGACGCCGCCTTCCATGAGGTCCAGCTCCACCTCATCCTCGGCTCCATCCTCGCCTCCCTCGTCGTCCTCCTCTTCATGCGCGACTGGCGCGCCACCCTCATCGGCGCCGTCGCCATCCCGGCCTCCATCATCGCCACCTTCGGCGCCATGCGCGCCCTCAACTTCACCCTCAACAACATCACCATGCTCGCCCTCGTGCTCATGGTCGGCGTCGTCATCGACGATGCCATCGTGGTCCTCGAGAACATCTTCCGTTTCATCGAAGAGAAGGGCATGGAGCCGCGCCAGGCCGCCATCCTCGCCACCCGCGACATCGGCCTCGCCGTCATGGCCACCACGTTCAGCCTGATCGTCGTCTTCCTCCCCGTCTCGTTCATGTCGTCGATCTCGGGCCGGTTCCTCTACTCCTTCGGCGTCACCGCCACCGTCGCCATCCTCGTCTCCCTCCTCGTCAGCTTCAGCCTCACGCCCATGATGTGTTCGCGTCTCCTGCGCAAAGGCCAGACCTCGCACGCCCAGGGCGGCGACGGCCTCTACGAATGGATGGAGCGCGGCTACATGCGCATGCTCGCCTGGTCGATGCGCCGCCGCGCGCTCGTCGCCGGCCTCGGCGTCGTGACGATGCTCAGTGCCTTCCCGCTCTTCAAAATGGTGCGCCAGGAGTACCTGCCCACCAACGTCGACGAGTCCGAATTCGAGATGTCCATCAACGGCCCCGAGGGTACCAGCCTCTCCTCCATGGAGGCCGTCCTCGACCGCGTCTACAACGAAATCCGCGTCCTGCCCGGCGTGAAACACATGGTCTGCATCGTCGGCACCGGCTACCTCCAGCAGGTCAACTCCGCCCGCGTCTACGTCCGCCTCGATGACGTCGAGAACCGCGTCTTCTCCCTCACCCGCCTCTGGCACAAGACCCTCGAGGGCAAGCCCATGGAGGCGTTCCAGGGCGTCTACTCCCAGCGCGACGTCATGTCCGCCGTCCGCGCGAAGATGAAGCAGTTCCCCGATATCCGTGGCCGCGTCGGCAACATCCAGTCGCTCAACCAGGGCTCGGCCCCCTACGACATCGACTTCGTCATCCGCGGGCCTGAGCTGGCCATGCTCCACAAGTACTCCGAGGAGCTCCGCACCAAGGCCCTGCAAATCCCCGGCCTCGTCGATATCGATACCACCCTCCGCGTCAACAAGCCCGAGCTTCGCGTCGCCATCGATCGCGAACGCGCCGCCGACCTGGGCGTCGACGCCGCCGACATCGCCAGCTCCCTCCGCCTCATGGTCGGCGGCGACGACGAAGTCTCCCGCTACCGCGACGAGAAGATCGCCGAAGAGTACGACGTCGAGGTTCGCCTGAAGGACGCCGACCGCAACTCCAGCGAGACCGTCTCGAAGCTCTACGTCCCGGCCACCGGCAACCGCCTCGTCCGGCTCGACAACGTCGTGCAGCTTAAGGAAGCGATGTCCGCCTACCGCATCGAAGGCCTCGACCGCCAGCGCCAGGTCGGCATCCGCGCCAACATCACCGCCGGCTACGGCCTCGGTGACCGCCTCCCGAAGATGTTCGAAGCCGCCGACCAGCTCGGCATGCCCGCGACGTATTCGACGACGGTCATCGGTCGCGGCCGCGAGTTCGAGCGTACGCTGACCGAGTTCCTCCTCGCCTTCGCCCTCTCAGTCGTCTTCATGTACATGATCTTGGCCTCGCAGTTCGAGAGCCTGCTGCACCCGGTGACGATCCTGCTCAGCCTCCCGCTCGCGGTCCCGTTCGGCTTCCTCTCGCTCTGGGCCTTCAGCGAGACGCTGAACCTCTATTCAGCGCTCGGCATCCTCGTCCTGTTCGGCGTCGTGAAGAAGAACTCGATTCTGCAGATCGACCATACGAACAACCTGCGCCGCGAGGGCCTCCCGCGCGACGAAGCGATCCTGCAGGCCAACCGTGACCGGCTCCGGCCCATCCTCATGACCACCGTGACCCTGGTGGCCGGTATGATGCCCCTCGCGCTCGGCACCGGCCCCGGGGCGGAAGAGCGCCGGTCGATCGCGATCATCGTGATCGGGGGCCAGTCGCTCTCGCTGTTGCTCACGCTGATCCTGACCCCGATCGCTTACTCGCTCTTCGACGACCTCGGCGCCCGCCTACTCGCTAAGCGGCGGACCGAGCAGCTCGAGCCCGTAGTCCCCCATTAGCTTGCCCGTGCCCGCGAAGTCCGGCTGCGCGAGCCCCTTGTTCAGCGCCGTGACGTCTTCGAAGAACCGTTCCAATCCGGCCGGCGTCACCATCACCAGAATGTGAGCGGTCTCGTCGCGGAAGTTCTGGAAGGTGTGCGCGGTCCCGCGAGGCAGGAACGCCGACGCCCCCGGCCCGCCAGTATGCCGCTCGCCGTCCACCACCCAGACGAGTTCCCCGTCGAGCACGTAGAACCACTCGTCCTCGCGCGAATGCCGGTGCAGCGGCGGCCCGGACATTTTCGGCACCGTCAGGTGCGTCACGGCCACCGCGCCGTCCGTGTCCTTGCCCGCCAGTTTCACCAGCCCCGGCTCGCCCAGCACGTCGAGCGGCTCGCTCGAACGGTGGTCGTTTGGTCCCAAAATCAATGCCTTCATTTGTGTTTGCCCTCTCTCTCTTTCTTAGCTTCCTTGTGCAGCGTCTTCAGCAGCGCCCGCGCTGCCCAGCACGCCGCCTCGATCGCCTCGTCCTTCGCGAGCCCGCCCCGGTCCTGCAGCATGGACCAGAACAGCGCCGAATGCAGCCCCTCGAAAACCGCCCGCACCTGCCGGCGCTCGCGGTCCGCCAGGTGCGCCGTCGCCTCCCGCAGACTCCGGTCGAAACTCGCCCGGCTCTCTTCGGCCCCGCGCGCCCGTACCCGCGCCCCCGCCTCGGAAGCGATCACCGCCCGGACCAGCCGCTCATTGTCGTCGAACGCCCGGTACATCTCCCCGAGCTTGTCCACGATCTCGGCTTCCTCGACCGGAAACACCGTCCGCGACCGCTCCCGCAGCTTCAGCCAGCACGCCTCCAGCAGATCCGCCTGGGCCGGAAAGTACCGGTATACCGTCCGCGCCCCGACGCCGGCCGCCTTCGCCACCGCCTCGTGCGAGAACGGCTGCTCGGGATGGTCGACGAGCAGCGTGAACGCCGAGTCCAGCAGGTGCTCCCGCGTCGCGGCCGCGCGCTTCTCCTGAATAATGACAGTAGACTGCCATGAGTGGCAGTCTACTGTCAAAATAAATTTTCGTGCTTCACGCCAGGACCTGTTTCACCACGTTGCCATGCACATCGGTCAGGCGGAACCAGCGGCCCTGGAACTTGAAGGTGAGCCGCGTGTGGTCGATGCCCAGGCAGTGCATCAGCGTCGCCTGGATGTCGTGGATGTGCACCGGGTCGGCGCTAATGTTGTAGCGGTAGGCGTCGGTCTCGCCCATCTGGAAGCCGCGCTTCACGCCGCCGCCGGCCATCCACATCGCGAAGTTCCGCGGGTGGTGATCGCGGCCGTAGTCGGTCTCGGTCAGCTTGCCCTGGCAGTAGACCGTGCGGCCGAACTCGCCGCCCCAGACCACCAGCGTCTCGTCGAGCAGTCCGCGCTGTTTCAGGTCTCGC
>CAYMTH010000200.1:0-2178 GCA_964393235.1 uncultured Solibacteraceae bacterium
CCTCGGCCCCGAAACCGCGGAACTCATCAAACGCCTCGCTTCTTCCGTCGAAGAGGTCTCGATGACCATCTACCTCCCCGCCTTCATCGGCCGCAGCCCCATCACCGCCAAGGTGCCCGGCTACGAAAGCGATCAGGTCAACATCGCCGGCATCACCGCCTCCGCCTTCGTCGCCACCCTCCCCGCCTCCCTCGCCGGCGTCCCCTCCCCCCAAGACCCCGCCCGCCGCGCCGCCCGCGTCTGCGTCATCGGCCCCAAACTCGCCGAAGCCCTCTTCCCCGCCGGCGGCGCCCTCGGCCAGCAGGTCATCGTCGCCGGCGCCGAATACACCATCATCGGCGTTACCGAAGAGGCCAAGGGCGGCTTCTTCGGCGAAAACCCGCTCGACCGCCAGGTGACGATTCCCTTCTCCGTCGCCAAGCTCCGCTACCCGCAGATCGACCGCTACGTCATCACCGCCAAAGCCCGCGAAGGCCGCCGCGCCGACGCCGAGGAAGAGGTGCGCCAGCTCCTCCGCAAGTTCCGCAAAGTGCCCGCCGGCGCGCCCGATGACTTCTCCCTCACCACCGCCGACCAGATCATCGCCCGCTTCGATTCCATCACCCGCATCATCGTCCTCGTCTCCATCGCGCTCTCCGGCCTTGGCCTCCTCGTCGGCGGCATCGGCGTCATGAACATCATGCTCGTCTCGGTCACCGAACGCACCAAGGAAATCGGCATCCGCAAAGCCCTCGGCGCCCGCAAAGGCGACATCATCATCCAGTTCCTCGCCGAAGCCGTCGCCCTCACCGGCGCCGGCGGCCTGCTCGGCATTCTCATCGCCGTCGCCGTCACGCTCATCATCGGCAAACTCGTGCCCTCGCTCCCCTCCGCCGTGCCCCCCGGCGCCCTCGCCGCCGGCTTCTCGGTCTCGGTGGCCATCGGCGTTTTCTTCGGCACCTGGCCCGCCGTCAAGGCCGCCCGTTTGGACCCCGTCGAAGCATTGCGATATGAATAGAAGGCATGCGCCTTCCCCTCCTTCTGCTGGCCTTCGCCGCGGCCGCCCTCGCCCAGCGTAAACCCGTCCCGGCGAACCAGTACAACGGCTGGCCCCACTACCACGGCGGCCCGGAGAATCTGCACTACACCACCCTCTCGCAGATCACCCCCGCCAACGTCGCCAAGCTCAAGGTCGCCTGGTCCATCGACACCAAGGAAGCCTTCGACGGCTCCGAGATCCAGTGCAACCCCATCGTCCTCGACGGTGTCATCTACGCCACCAGCCCCAAACTCCGCGTCATGGCCCTCGACGGCGCCACCGGCCGCGAAATCTGGAGCTTCGACCCCTACGAAGGCCGCCCCGTCAAAAACAAACAGCGCAACCGCGGCCTCATGCACTGGACCGACGGCAAAAAGTCCCGCCTCTACGTCGCCGCCCAGTACAAACTCTTCTCCCTCGACCTGAAAACCGGCAAGCCCGACCCCGCCTTCGGCAACCAGGGCTGGATCGACCTCCGCGAAGACCTCGGCCGCCCCAAGGAATCCCTCACCGTCGGCCTCACCACCCCCGGCGTCGTCTTCGACGATCTCCTCATCATCGGCTCCATCTGCAGCGAAGGCCTCCCCTCCGCTCCCGGCGACATCCGCGCCTACGACGCCCGCACCGGCCGCCTGCGCTGGAGCTTCCACACCATCCCCCACCCCGGCGAATTCGGCTACGAAACCTGGCCCAAGGACGGCTGGAAATACCTCGGCGGCGCCAACTCCTGGCCCGGCATGGCCCTGGACAAAAACCGCGGCCTCGTCTACGTCCCCACCGGCTCGGCGGCTTATGACTTCTTCGGCGGCAACCGCCCCGGCGACAACCTCTTCGCCAACACCCTCCTCTGCCTCGACGCCCGCACCGGCAAGCGCAAATGGCACTTCCAGGCCGTCAAACACGACGTCTGGGACCGCGACTTCCCCACCAACCCCGTCCTCGTCACCATCGCCCGCAACGGCAAGCTGATCGACGCCGTCGCCCAGGCCACCAAGTCCGGCCACGTCTACGTCTTCAACCGCGAAACCGGCGAAAGCCTCTTCCCCCTCGAAGAGAAGAAGGTGCCCCCCCCCCCCCCCCCCCGTGACCCCCCCCCCCCCCCCCAGATTCTCCCCCCCAAACCCGCCCCCCCCCCCCCCCCCCCCCCCCCCCCGGGCACC
>CAYMTH010000200.1:2188-8242 GCA_964393235.1 uncultured Solibacteraceae bacterium
CTCCCCCTCAAACCCGAACCCTTCTCCCGCCAGCGCCTCACCGAGGACATGCTCACGACGCGCACTCCCGAAGCCAACCGCATCGCCCGCGAGCGCCTGAAAACCCTCCGCTCCAACGGCCAGTGGGAACCCCCGTCCACCGAAGGCACCATCGTCTTCCCCGGCTTCGACGGCGCCGCCGAATGGGGCGGCCAGGCCTTCGATCCCGAAACCGGCCTCTTCTACGTCAACGCCAACGAAATGGCCTGGGTCCTCCGCCTCGTCCCGCGCGCCAAGGCCTCCGCCGCCACCAACGGCCGCCGCCTCTACATCCGCTCCTGCGCCGGCTGCCACCGCGACGACCTCGGCGGCAGCCCCCCCGAATTCCCGTCGCTCAAAAACCTCGGCGCCCGCATGGACGACGCCGCCCTCGATAAGGTCCTCCGCGCCGGCGTCGGCCGCATGCCCGGCTTCGCCCACCTCGGCACCCCCTCCATCGACGCCCTCAAAGCCTATCTCCTCAAGGGCGAGGAAAAGGAGCTCATCGTCTCCCAGTCCGACTCCCCCTACGACCAGGCCTTCACCACCGACGGCTACAACAAGTTCCTCGACCCCGACGGCTACCCCGCCATCGCGCCCCCCTGGGGCACCCTCTCCGCCATCAATCTCGACACCGGCGACTACGCCTGGAAAATCCCCTTCGGCGAACACCCCGAACTCGCCGCCAAAGGCATGAAGGATACCGGCAGCGAAAACTACGGCGGCCCGCTCATCACCAAATCCGGCCTGCTCTTCATCGGCGCGACGAACTTCGACCGCAAGTTCCGCGCCTTCGACAAAAAGACCGGCAAGCTCCTCTGGGAAACCACGCTTCCCTACTCCGCCAACGCCACGCCGTCCACCTACACCGCCAACGGCAAACAGTACATCGTCGTCGCCGCCGGCGGCGGCAAGAGCGGCGCGCCCTCCGGCTCCGCCTACGTCGCCTTCGCTCTCCCCTAACTACTTCCGCGCGAAACTCGGCAGCCGGAGCTTGTCCTCCTCCGGCACCGCTTCCACCGCCAGGCCCGCCGCCTCCCACGCGTCGATCCCCCCGCGGATCACCCGCGCGTCGAACCCGTAATCTCGGAGCATCTGCGCCGCCCGGGCGCTAGTCGCTTCGTTTCGTCAACTGCAGTAGAGGTAGATCTTCTCTCCCTCCGGCAGAAACGCCACTGTCTCGGCCAGCCGGTCCGCGTCCAGCCGCTGGCTCCCCGCGATCCGCTTCGCCGCCGGCTCGTAGTACCCGTGTCCCCGCACGTCGAACACCGGCCCGTCCACGTCTTTCGGTTCCACCCGCGGAATCTTGCCGAGCGACGGCCCCCGCCACGCCCGCCAGATCCGGTACGCCAGAACGGCCGCCACCGATCCGCCCAGCAACACCCAGAACGCATCCCCCGCCCGGTTCACCAGCCCCAGAATCATCGTCAGCAGATCCTGAAACAGAAACCCGATCCCGACATACGTCCCCACATACAGCAGAATCCCGCCGATATCCCACAACAGAAACTCGCCCAGCGGCATGCCCATCGCCCCGGCCAGCGGCGGCGACATCGTGTTCAGTCCCGGAATAAACTTGCAGATCAGCAGCACCGGCCGCCCCCGCCGGTAAAACGCCTCGGCCGACGTCAACACGCACGAATCCGGATTCGTCGACAGCCGGCACAACGTCCCCAGCAGCCACCATCCGCCCCGCCGGCCCAACCAGAAGTACAGCAGGTCCCCCACCAGAAACGCCGCCAGCCCGGAAGCGTAGATCACCCCCAGGTTCACCCGCCCCAGCGCCGCCATCCCACCCGCGGTCAGCAAGGCTACCGCCGCCGGCAGCGGCAGCCCCAGCGCCTCCAGCAGACACACGGCCATCAGCCCGGCCGCGCCATATTCGGTCAACATGTCCATCAGCGTCCCAACATTCTACGCCGGAACGCCTCAGTACTCATACCAGTCGGAATGCGCCGACCACCCGTGACAGGCGTGGCACTGCGTCGACATCCACTGCTTCACACAACCCGGGCAGACTCCGCCCGTGTCAAACGTGTGCCACTCATGCCCGCACGTGCACGCCCAAACCTCATCGGCCGGCGGTTCCCAATCGCACAATGGACACCGGATCCGAGGCCCCGTCAGCCCGCTCCCCGTCCCCGTTCGTTCTTCCGTGATTACCTTGGCCACACTTATTCGACTCACCCCGACCCGCCCCCGTTGCGAATCGCCGCGAAAAGAGTATCGTAGTGAGTGCCAAAACCATGCCACGCAAAATGACCATGTGCCTGACGCCGGGCTCCATCGGCGTCAAAGCCAACCAGCGCGAGACCATCGAATTCGCCCACCACTTCGGCTACGAGGCCGTCCAGCCCTTCGGCGACGAACTCGCCGCCCTCCCCCCCGCCCAACTCGACGAACTCAACGCCCGCCGCAAAGAGTACCGCCTCTCCTGGGGCCAGTCCGGCCTCACCGTCGACTTCCGCAAAGACGACGAAACCTTCCGCAAAGACCTCGCCGCCCTCCCCGCCATCGCCGCCGCCCTCCAGAAGGCCGGCGCCTCCCGCGTCGGGACCTGGATCTCCCCCAACCACGACGCCCTCCCCTACCTCGCCAATCTCAAACAACACGCCGCCCGCCTCCGCGAAGTCGCCCGCGTCCTCAACGACCACGGCCAGCGCCTCGGCCTCGAATACGTCGGCCCCAAAACTCTTTGGACCGCCAAACGTTACCCGTTCATCCATTCGATGGCGGAAATGAAAGAGCTCCTCGTAGAGATCAACATGCCCAACATGGGGTTCGTCCTCGACACCTGGCACTGGTACACCGCCGGCGAAACGCCGGCCGATCTCGCCTCGCTCAAGAACTCCGACATCGTTTGCATCGATCTCAATGACGCCCCTGCCAATATCCCCGTCGAGCAGCAAATCGACTCCAAACGCGAAATCCCCCTCGCCACCGGCGTCATCGATACCGCCGCCTTCCTCAACACCCTCAACCATTTAGGCTGCGACGCCCCCGTCCGCTGCGAACCCTTCAACGCAGCCCTCCGCGCCAAGCCGCGCGAAGAAATCCTCGCCGTCGTCGCCGATTCCATGCGCCGTGCATTTTCTCTGATGAAAAATTAGGCATATGGTGCGCATGGCCAAAATTCTGCTACACTACGGACATCGGGCCCTTGGCCGTAAGTGCCGCCAAACAATCGGGGCGGTGCCGATCCCAAGGGCATTTCTATTGAACGCCTCGCCCGTAGCAGAGGTAAGGAGTACCTTCTAAAATGCCAACAGCCATCATGGTCGATGGCGGTTTCTTCTTGCGTAGATACCGCATCCTTAAAGGCCACACTCTGGATGCCCGCCAAGTCGCGAAAGACCTCTTCACCTGGTCCCTCAAACACCTGGAAGGCAAGAACAACGAGCTCCGTGAGCTCTATCGCATCTTCTACTACGATTGTCCGCCCCTCGATAAGAAGATCTTCCACCCCATCACCCGCGAACTCGTCGACCTCGGCAAGTCCGAAGAAGCCATCTTCCGCAACGGCCTGCACTCCGAACTCCGCAAGCTCCGCAAAGTCGCCCTCCGTCAGGGCCGCCTTGCCGATTACGGCAACTGGGTCATCGAACCGGCCAGGCTGAAACAGGTCCTAAACGGTTCGCTCTCCCCCAAAGACCTCAAACCCGAAGACGTCTCCTACGAGGTCCGCCAGAAGGGTGTCGACATGCGCATCGGCCTCGACATCGCCTCCCTGACCTTCAAAAAGCAGGTCGACCAGATCGTCCTCATCGCCGGCGACGCCGACTTCGTCCCCGCCGCCAAGCTCGCCCGCCGCGAAGGCATCGACTTCATCCTCGACCCCATGTGGAAGGAGATCTCCGACGAACTCCACGAACACATCGACGGCCTGAAATCCACCTGTCCCCGCCCCGGCGTCGCCAAGAAACTCCGCGAAGCCGAGGAAGCCGCCCACCACGCCGACCACCACGCCGACGAGGTGAAGCCCTTCCCCTCCCGCGAATTCCCCCGCAATCAGCCCATCGCGCCCCAGGGCCGCGCTCCCATGCGCCGCTTCCTCGAGCGCCGCGTCGCCATCGAAGAAGGCAACAGCTAACTCACTCCAGCCGCATCTTCAACCCCAGGCGCAGGACCAGCGCATCCCGCTCCACGCGCAGGTCCTGCACCGCCATCTCCCGCAATACCTTCCGAAAAGGCACCCCCGCCTGCTCCGCCTCCAGCGCCTTCTTGAACTCCGGCCCGAAATCGTAGACCAACACCCCCGGCAGAGCCTTCCCCAACGCCTCGCACACCCGCCGCGCGTAAATCCCCCGCTTCCCGTCGCTGCCCACCTCCACGTCCCGGAACCGCAGCACCGCCTTCTCCACGTACGGCGTCATCATCACCACCACGTCGAACGAATCCCCCATCCCCACGCACTTCCCCAACACGTTCAACGCCGAACGCCCGCTGAACCGCGTCCGCACCACCAGCCGCCCCGCCGCCTCCCCCACCCGCGGATTCTCCAAATAAGCGAACGAACACCTCTTCTCCGGCCCGCCCTTCACCCACCGCCGCCCGTCTTCCGTAAACACCTGCGACGCCACCATCTTCTGCAAAACCCCGAACGTCACCTGCAGCTCCGCCTGCCCGAACGCCGGCAGCGCCAGCACCCACAGCGCCAGCCCCCTCACACGCCGATCTCCATCGGAAACATCGGCCGCCGCCGGTACTGATAAACAAACGCGCCCGGATCGTTCGCCGTCGGCCCCGGCGTGTCCACCAGCACAATCGACCCGGCCACCTCCCGGTAAGCCGCCTGCGGCGCCACCACACCCTTCGCAATCAGAATGTCCTTCGTCTCCGGCCGCACCCCGGCGCTCCGCAGTTGCTCCAGGCTCATCGGCGCCATCCGCCGCGACGTCAGCACCACTGTGTGCCCCTCGGCCGTCTCCACCACCGCCGTCAACCCCTGATCGCAATGCGTCCATCCCCCGTGCCGCACCTTCCGCTCCGTAAACTTCCCGTCATAGATCAGCCGCACCGTCCCCGAGCAGAACCCCAGGTGCACCACCTCACCCACCCGGCACCGCTCCACCAGTTGCGGCGCGTACAGCATCAGCAGCGCGTTCCGCGCCCCCTGCCGCAAAATCTCTTCAAACAACACCAGCGAATCCGCCGGACTCCCCCCGCCCACGTTGTCCCCGACGTCCATCAGCACCACCGGCTTCGCCGTCGATACCATCGCCGCCGCCACCGCCTCGGCCGGCGACGGCAACTCCCGTAACAAATCCCCCCGCCGCGCCCAAGCCCGCTCCGCCATCCACTCCGCCGCCCGCCGCGCCAGCGCCTCGTCCCCATCCGCCACCGCCAGAAACGAAGTCCCCATCTCCTCGACGTCGGAGTAGTAAAACCCCAGACAAACCGACGCCGACAGGATCCCCGGCCACCGCAAAACCTCTTCCAGATCGGCAAACAAAAACAGCTCGTCCGTCTTCTGCGCCGCGATCGGCACCGCCATCGGTGGCGCCGCGAAGCCCATCGCCGGCGTCACCTCCCCCCGCAGCATCCGCGCCAGCAGCCGCGCCGCCTCCTCCCCCCGCTCCCGCTGGTCCAGATGCGGGTTCGTCCGGTACGCCACGATCGCGTCCGCCAGTTCCACCATCCGCGCCGACACGTTCGCGTGCAGATCGAGCGTCACCACGATAGGCATCTCCGCCCCCACCTTCTCCCGAATCCGCCGCAGCACCTCCCCGTCCGCATCCCGGTAGCGCTCGGAAACCGTCGCCCCGTGCAGCGCCACCAGCAGCGCGTCCACCTCCCCGATCGAACCCACCAACTCCCCCGCGATCCGTTCAAAATCCTCCGCCGCAATCGTCCCGCTCGGCACCGCGAACGTCGCAAACCCCGGCACAGCCTCCAGCCCCTCCGCCGCCAGGCCGTCAAAGAAACCGCCCAACTCATGCTTCGCCCCGGCCCACCGCGCCCGAACCTCTTCCCCCCAACTCATCGAGGTCGAAGCAAAATCCTCCCACCGCGTCGGCACCCCCAGAAACGTGTTCG
>CAYMTH010000201.1:0-8220 GCA_964393235.1 uncultured Solibacteraceae bacterium
GTGGCTCGACAAGCAGGTGGGCGCGCAGGTGGCCGGGTTCGACGTGTGGCGGAAGAGCATCGCGACGGCGAGTGAGTTGGCCAAGGCGAAGAAGTGGGACGAGACGATGGCCGCGGCCGAGCCGCTGGTGCGCGCGTATCCGGATTACGTCGAGCACGGGTCGGCGTATGAGTTGCTGGCCGAGGCCGCCGAGAACAAGGGCGACAAGGCGAAGGCGATCGCGGTGCTGGAGTCCTGGGCGAAGGTGGGCGGACGCGAGCCGGACACGCTGAAGAAGCTGGCGCGGCTGCAGGAAGAGGCGGGCCGGAAGCGGGCCGCGGCGGAGACTTTGGAACGGATCAACTACATCTACCCGGTGCAGGACGACGCCTATCACCGCAAGCAGGGAGAGTTGTGGTTGGAGCTGGGAGACAACGAACGGGCGATCCGCGAGTTCACGGCCGTGGTCGGATCGAAGCCGGTGGATGTGGCCGGAAGTTACTACAATTTAGCCAGAGCGCTGCGGGCCGCCGGTCAGGTTGATCAAGCCCGTGATAACGTTATCCTCGCCCTGGAAGCCGCGCCCAGCTTCCGCCCGGCCCAGAAACTACTCTTGGAGCTCTCAAAATAATCATGTCGACAATGAATGCGAACACGCTGGACACCGCCGAACTGCGGGCCCGCGTGGCCCGTTTCCAGGAAGCGCAGGCCAAAATCGTAGAACAGGTCCGGCGGGTGATCGTCGGGCAGGAAGAGGTGGTGAACCAGGTGCTGGTGGCGCTGTTTGTGGGCGGCCACTGCCTGATCACCGGCATGCCGGGCACGGCGAAGACGCTGCTGGTGAAGACGCTTTCCGACACGCTGGGCCTGACGTTCAAGCGCATCCAGTTCACGCCGGACCTGATGCCGACCGACATCACCGGCACCGACATCATCGAGGAGGACCAGGCGACCGGGCGGCGGCAGTGGACCTTCGTGCAGGGGCCGATTTTTACCAACGTCCTGCTGGCCGACGAAATCAACCGGACGCCGCCGAAGACGCAGGCGGCTCTGCTCGAGGCGATGCAGGAGAAAAGCTGCACGGTGCGCGGCAACATCTACAAGCTGTCGGCGCCGTTCTTCGTGCTGGCGACGCAGAACCCGATCGAACTCGAGGGCACCTATCCGCTGCCGGAAGCGCAGCTCGACCGGTTCATCTTCAACGTGCTGCTCGACTACCTGCCGTTTGAGGAAGAGATGCAGGTGCTGGGGCTGACGACGACGACGGCGGTGGCGCAGGCGGAGACGGTGACCAACGCGCAGGAGATCGTCGAGATGCAGCAGTTGGTGCGCATGGTGCCGATCGCCGAGAGCGTGGCGCGGTACGCGGTGGCGATCGCGCGGGCGACGCGGCCCACCGATCCCTCGGCGCCCGAGATCGTGAAGAAGTACCTGAACTTCGGCGCCAGCGTGCGCGGCATTCAGAACATCGTGCTGGCGGCGAAGGCGCGGGCGCTGATGCAGCGGCGCTATCACGTGGCCTTCGAGGACGTGGCGGCGATGTCGATCCCGGTGTTGCGGCACCGCGTGCTGCTCAACTTCCACGCCGAATCCGACAAGGTCACCGCGGATACGGTGCTCAAAAAGATGATCGAATCGATTCCGGTTCCGAGGGACTAATCCCGCATGGACCAGCGCTTCCTCGATCCGCACGTGCTCGCTTCCATCTCGAACCTCGAGCTGGTGGCGAAGACCGTTGTCGACGGCTTCATCTCCGGTCTGCACCGTTCGCCCAAGTTCGGCTTCTCGCAGGAGTTCGCCGAGTACCGCATGTACAACGAGGGCGACGACCTGCGGTTCGTGGACTGGAACGTCTTCGCGCGGACCGAGCGCGCCTACATCAAGCGCTTCAAGGGCGAGACGAACTCGCGGCTGACCATTCTGCTGGACGCCTCGGCGTCGATGGCGTTCACTTCCCACAAAGTGACGAAGATCGATTACGCCAAGTACCTCGCGGCGAGTCTGGCCTACATGGCGCAGCAGCAGCGCGACGCGGCGGGCGTGATCGTCTTCGACGACGAGGTGCGCGAGTACGTGACGCCGTCGTCGCGGGCCGGGCAGTTCCGGCGGACGATGTACGCGATCGAGAACGCCGAGCCGGGCCGCCGCACCGACTTCGCCAAACCGTTCTTCCACTTCCCTTCGACGCTGCGCAACCGGCGCGGCATGGCCGTCGTGATCAGAGACTTCTACGAAGACCCGGAGGTGGTGATCAAGACCATCGAGCCGCTGCGGTTCCGGGGCAACGACGTGGTGCTGTTCCACATTCTCGATCCGCAGGAGGTGCGGCCGAAATTCGACGGGCCGGTGCTGCTGATCGATTCCGAGACGGGCGCCGAGCTTGAGACCTCGCCCGAATACGCGGCCCAGGAGTATCGCGGCAAGATCGACGCGCACGTGGCGGCGCTGCGGCAGAAGGCGCAGTCGGCGGGGTTGACCTATCACTTGCACACGACCGACACGCCGCTCGATTCGGCGCTGCGGGAGTTTCTGATGATCCGGCAGGGGAGGTCGTAGTGGGATTTCTCGCGCCGTGGTTTCTGGGAGCGTTGGCGCTGGCGGGGCTGCCGTACTGGCTGCACCTGTTGCAGCAGCACAAGACGACGCCGGTGAAGTTCAGTTCGCTGATGTTCTTTGAGAAGCGGACGACGACCTCGACCAAACAGCGGCGGTTGAAGTACCTGGCGCTGCTGGCTGTGCGGCTGCTCGCGCTGCTGTTCCTGATCCTTGCGTTCGCGCAGCCGTACTGGGAGCGCACGGTGCCGGCGGGATCGGGCAAGCGGATGCTCGTGGCGGCGGTCGACAATTCGTTCTCGATGCGGCGGGGCGGGGCGTTCGACGCGGCGAAGCGCGAGGCGCTCGGGCTGGCGTCGAAGGTGAGCGCGGGGGAGCCGGGGATCGTGGTTGCGTTCGGGGCCGGGGCGCGGGAGATCGGGCAGAAGGCCGAAGACGCCGGCGCGTTCCGGAACAACGTGAGCGCGATCGTTCCGGGCGATGAGCGGACTTCGTACGCCGAGTTGGCGCGGGTGCTGCGCGGGCTGGCCGAGGCGCACCGGATGCCGCTCGAGGTCCACGTCTACACCGACGTGCAGCGGAGCGGGATGCCGGCGCGGTTTGCCGACCTGCAACTGCCGGCTGACGCCAAGATGGAGATTCACGATGTGGCGCCGAAGGAGCTGCCAAATTACGCGGTCGAGGGAGTGACCCCGCCGGGCCGGATCTTCGATCCCGCGAAGGCGCGGGTGCGCGCGACGGTGGCGGCCTACCACGCGCCGAAGGCCGCGAAGACCGTTTCGCTGGTGGCCGACGGCAAGGTGCTGGCGACGAAGCCCATGGAGATTCCGGAGAACGGACGCGCGTCGGTGGAGTTCACCGGGCTCGAGACGGGCTACGGGTTCCATCGCGGCGAGGTGCGCCTGGAGGGCGCGGCCGATTCGTTCCCGGGTGACGATGCGTTCCGGTTCGCGATCGAGCGGTCCGACCCGCGGAAGGTGCTGTTCCTGCATTCGAACCGCGACGGGCGGAGCCCGCTGTATGTGCGCGCCGCGCTGGACGCGGCGGCGCCGAACGCCTACGCGATCGAGACGGCGCCGTTTGAGACGACGTCGTCGCCGAACCTTTCGAATGTTTCTTTCGTGGTGCTGGCCGATCCGGGCGCGCTGGCGCCGGGGCTGGAAGCGGCGCTGCAGGATTACGTCCGGAAGGGCGGGGCGCTGTGGATCGCAGCCGGACCGTTTACGGGCGCGCAGGCGAAACTGCCGGTGCTGGGACTGACGGTGAAGGAGTCTCGCGTGTCTTCGCGGGCGCGGGAGATGTTCCAGACCGTGGCGGCGAAGGAGCCGCTGCATCCGGTGATCGAACGGGCGGCGGGGATCGAATCGGTGAAGTTCTATCAACTGGTGGCGCTGGAGCCGGGCGGCGCCAAGGTACTGGCGAAGACCGCCGACGGTTCGCCGGTGGTTTTGGAACAGACGCTGGGCGAGGGGCGCGTGCTGGTGCTGGCCTCGCCGCTCGACAATCTGGGCAACAATCTGCCGTTGCACCCGTCGTTCATCCCGCTGTGCGAGCGGACCGCGCAGTATCTGTCGCGGCAGCAGGAATCGACCGGGATCGTCGCGGTCGGCGAGGGGATCGAACTGCGCGCGGCGGCCGACCGGGCGACGGGCGTCGAGGTGTTGGACCCGCGCGGGGAACGCGCGTTGACGCTGGCCGAAGCGGCCAAGGCGACGTCGTTCGCGCCGGGCTCTGAGGGATATTACGAGGTGCGGCGCGCCAACGGACGGTCGAGTCTGGTGGCGGTGAACGCGGACCGCCGCGAGTCCGACTTCGCGCGCATGGAAGAGGAATCGGTGACCCTGTGGAAGGCCACGGGCGAGCCATCGGAATCGAAGGGAACCACGGCCAGCGGGGAGCGTATCGAACGCGCGAACCCCTGGTGGTGGCTGCTCCTGCTGGTGCTGCTATTGACGCTGGCCGAGGCGGTTCTGGCGTCACGCTACTTATACGGATCCGGTGTGGGCAAGTTGTCCGGGCCGGAGTTGGTTGGTAAGGAGGCCGCATGAGTGCGCTCGAGAGTCTCGACGGATACCTGAAACAGCTGGAACGGAAGATGCGCCTGGCGGCCTGGACGCGGGGCGTGGCGGTGGCGGCGGTGTGCGCGCTGGCGGCGACGGCGCTGCTGGTGCTCTACACGAACTCGACGGCGTTCGCCGAGCGCGATGTGCAGATCGCGCGGTTCGTCCTGTTCCTGGTGCTGGCGCTGGCGTTGACCTTCGGCATCGTGATTCCGCTGCTCAAGGTGAACCGGCGGCGGGCGGCGCGGCGGGCCGAAAGCGCGCTGCCGTTCGGCGACCGGTTGCTGACGGTGGTCGAGCACCGCGACGACAACGATCCGTTTCTCGAACTGATCGCGGCCGACTCTCTGCCCGTGGCGATGGCCAACGGCACGGCGGCGATCGTGCCGTTGCGGCAGTTGATTCTGGCCGGCGCGCTGGCGCTGGTGGGCATCGGCACGATGGTGTGGCTGTTCCAGCGCGGGCCCGGGTACTGGGGCTATGGCGCCAACCTGTTGTGGTTCGGGCCGCCGAAGATCGAGGCGGGTTCCTTCTACGACATTCAGTTACAGCCCGGCAATAAGGCCGTGCGCAAGCGCAGCGACGTGACGGTGACGGCGAATCTGGTGGGATTGCAGACCGGGGTGGTGCGGCTGTTTGCGCGCTACCGCGGCGCGAGCGAGTGGGAACAGTCGCCGATGATGCCGCAGGGCACCGGGTATGAGTTTGTGTTCGCGGGCCTGCCCGACACGGTGGAGTACTACGTGCAGTCGGGGCCGGTGAAATCGAAGACGTATACGCTGACGGCGGTGGATCTGCCGGGCGTGAAGAACATCAAGGTGACCTACGTCTACCCGCCGCAACTGGGGCTGGCGCCGGTGACCGAGGAACACGGCGGGGATGTGCGCGCCGTGACCGGGACGACGGCGAAGCTCGAGATCGAGTTCGACCGGGCGCTGCAGAACGGGTTGCTCGTGGTCAACGGCGAGGAGACGAAGTCGCTGTTGATGACGGCGCCGAACCGGGCGCAGGTGGAGTTGAAGGTCGAAAAGAGCGGTGTTTATTACGTGGCGGCGCGGGAACTGAACGAGAACGTCCGGCTGACCGATGACTTTTTCATCGAAGCGCAGAACGATGGCGAGCCGGTGCTGAAGATCAAGCGGCCGGGGCGGGACGCGAAGGTGAATCCGCTCGAAGAGGTGCCGGTGGAGGTGGAGGCTTCCGACGACTTCGGGTTGCGGGAGCTGACGCTGCGGTATTCGGTGAACGGCGGCGAGGAAAAAACGGTCCAGATGCTTCCCGGGCAGAACGTGAAGCAGGCCAACGGGAAGACGCTGCTCACGCTCGAGGATTTCAAGATGCAGCCGGGCGACGTGGTGTCGATGTACGCGGTGGGCCGCGACGCGCGGAACACGGTGCAGACCGATATCGTGTTCGTCGAGGCGATGCCGTGGGAGCTCGAGTACTCGCAGTCGCAGCAGGGCGGCGGCGGTGGCGGCGGTGGTGGCGACGAGGAGCAGGGCAAGATCTCGCAGCGGCAGAAGGAGATCATCGCGGCGACGTGGAACCAGCTGCGGAACCGGTTCGCGGACCGCAAGTCGGTGGCGGAGAATGCGCGGTTCCTTTCCGATATGCAGGCGAAGCTGAAGGAGCAGGCGAAGTCGCTGGCCGAGCGTATGACGCGGCGCGAACTGGCCGGATCGAACGAGGAGTTCAAGGCCTTCACCAAGGAGATGGAAGCGGCGTCGACGGCGATGGGGCAGGCGGCGGAGAACCTGAAGGGCGAGAAGTTCAAGGACTCGCTGCCGCACGAGCAGAAGGCGCTGCAGCACCTGATGCGGGCCGAGAGCCTGCAGAAGCAGATTCAGGTGGCGTTTGGTTCGCAAGGCGGCGGTGGCGGCGGCGGCGCGTCGCGCGACCTCGATAACCTCTTCGACCTCGAGCTCGACACGGAGAAGAATCAGTACGAGACCGGGCAGCAGCAGAGCGCCTCGGGCGACAGCCGGGAGAAGCAGATCGACGAGGCGATGCAGCGGTTGAAGGAGCTGGCGCGGCGGCAGCAGGAGCTGGCCCAGCAACAGCGGCAGAACAAGCAGTCCTTCCAGCAGAAGTGGCAGCAGGAGCAGCTCCGCCGCGAGGCCGAGGAGTTGAAGAAGCGGCTGCAGGAGATGGCCCAGCAGGGCCAGCAGCAGCAGCAGCAACAGCAGGGTCAGCAAGGTCAGCAAGGGCAGCAGGGCCAGTCGTCTTCGTCGGCGGCGTCCTCGCAGCAGTCCGGTCAGCAGTGCCAACAGGGACAGCAGGGCCAGCAGGGACAGCAGGGTCAGAGTTCGCGGGACCGGCTGCGCCAGATGGCCGGCGACCAGGGCCGGCAGCAGCGGCAGGATCCGCGGCTGCAGCAGGCGCTTGAACGGCTGGAACAGGCGACGAAAGACATGCAGCGGGCCAACCAGCAGAACGGCCAGCAGAGCGCCGATTCGCAGCGTGCGGCCGAGCGCTTGAGCGAAGCGCAGAGCGCGCTGCGCGGGATGCGGCAGGAACAGTCGAGCAATCGCGTGTCCGATCTCGCCGAACGCGCCAAGCGGCTCGCCGAGCAGCAGCGGGACTTCGCCAACCGGGTGAACCAGGAGTTCGGCGCGCGGTCCGGACAGGGCGTCGATCCGTCGATGATGCGCGGCCAGAAGATGGACGTGCAGCGGCAGATGGCGGCGGAAAAGGAGCGGATGACGCGGGAGTCCGAGCAGTTGGAGCGGGATCTGCAGGACGCCAGCCGGCAGATGCAGGGTTCGCAGCGGCAGACCTCGTCGAAGCTGCGCGAGGCAGTTGGGCAGATGCAGCAGGACCAGGTGGCGCTGCGGAACAAGATGCTCGGCAACTACTACCGGCAGGGGTTGGCGCCGTACCTCGGCTCGCGGGAGAACTCGCTGGCGAACGATATGGAAAAGCTGCGGAAGGCCATCGAGGGCGCGCAGCAGTCGATGGACCCGAACGCGCAGGACGGCTCGAAGAACGAGCGGAACCTGGCGGGCGTGGAGCGGTTGCGCGAGCAGTTGCAGCAGATGGTGCAGGGGCAGCGCGGCGGGCAGCGTCAGCAGGGACAAGCAGGTCAGCAAGGCCAACAAGGGCAGCCCGGCCAGGTCCAGCAGCAGGCGCAGAATGGCCAGCAAGGGCAACAAGGCCAACAGGGCCAACAAGGACAACAGGGCCAGCAGGGACAACAGGGCCAGCAAGGCCAGCAGGGCCAGACCGGGCAGGGAGGCGGCCAGATGGGCGGCGATGGGCGCCAGCAATCGGCCGGTCAGCGCGGATGGCGGGAAGGCGGCAACGCCATGAACGACGGTACGCGCGAGTTCGGCGCGATGGCCGGCGGCGCGAACCGGACCTGGCAGGAAGGCATGCGGGCGCTGAGCGAACTGCGTGGCGCGACCGGTGAGTCGCCGGAGATGCAGCGCGAGATCGAGCAGATGATCCGCGACATGCAGCGGCTCGACCCGGCGAAGTTCCCTGGTAACCCGGAACTGGTCGAACGGATCCGCGCGCAGTTCCTGCCGCAGTTGGAACAACTGGAATTGCGGCTGCGGCGCCAGATGGAAGAGCAGCAATCGGGCAACGTGCGCAGCGGGGCCGGCGAACGGATCCCGCCCGGTTACTC
>CAYMTH010000202.1:0-8209 GCA_964393235.1 uncultured Solibacteraceae bacterium
TGCCCGCCGGGGCGTTCCCGGCCGACGGGCGCGGGCTGGCCGTCGGCGGGCTGGACCGGCAGTGGTGCTACTTCGACAAGAGCGGGAAGATCGTCATGCGGCTGCCGATGGAGGGTCACGACCGCGCGCCGGGCTTTCACGATGGGCTCGTCGTATGGAAGGACGGCTTCTACTGGGGCTATCGCGACGCGGCCGGCGAGTGGGTTATTAAGCCGCAGTTCGACGACGCGCTGGATTTCGAACGCGGCGCGGCGAGCGTGCAGAAGGACGGCAAGTGGGTGCGCATCGACACGCGGGGCAACGTGCTGCCGCCGGTGGAGGGTCCGCGGGCGATCGCGGCGCCGGCCGATGGATTAACGCGCGCCGCCGACGGCGACCGGCTCGGCTACCTGCGCCCCGACGGACAGCCGGCGTTTCCGTTCCGCAAGTACGACGAGGCGCACGATTTCGCCTGCGGCTTGGCGCGGATCAAACTTGACGGCAAGTTTGGCTATCTGGACAAGACCGGGCGGTTGGCGATTCCGAACCAGTACGCGGGGGCGGGGAACTTCGACGGCTGCCTGGCGTATGTGCTGACGGTAGAGGGTTGGGCGTGGATCGACCCGGCCGGCAAGCCCGTATGGAAGACCGAGGGGCGGTTCTGATCCGCTCCGCCGACGCTAGCCCGCGACCTTCTTCCACCGCATCATCTCGAGCGTCAACTCCGACGACAGCTGCGCGTACCGCGAGCCGACCCCGAGCTGCTTCTCCGCGCCCGCCCTGTCGCCTTTCAGGGACAGCTGCGCTATGTTGCCGGCGACCTTATGAAACTCGGTGTGCAACTTCTTCACTTTGTCGTAGGAGTTCTGTTCGGCTGGAGCGGGCCAGTGGGTGGCGAGCCAGCGGCCGAGTGTGCAGACGTCGTCCCGGCCCGCGGCGTCGAAATCCTCCGCCGGGCCTCCGTTCTCGATAATGCCCCGGAGGCGGTGTTTCCAAAGTCCGTGGGCGGCGATAGCCGCGTCGAGCAGGGTCGCGGTCGTTTGTTGATCCACAGTCACAGCTCTCTTATCGCCGTTCCGGGCCGCTGCTTGAGGCGAACTGTAACAACGTTGCGGATGCGCCCCGATTCCCGGCAACGCCCGCGCGAGCGCGATAAACTATTTGGCGAATGTTGTTTTCGCGTCTCGCTCTGTTCGCGCTGGCCGCCGTTGCCGCGGCCGCCGCGCCCCGCCACGCCGACGTGGTGATCTACGGCTGCACGTCCGGCGCCATCACCGCCGCCGTGCAGGTGAAAAAGATGGGCAAGTCCGCGATGCTCGTCTGCCCCGAAAAGCACCTCGGGGGGCTGACCGCCGGCGGGCTCGGCTGGACCGATTCGGGTAACAAGGCCGTCATCGGCGGCCTCTCCCGTGAGTTCTACCACCGCGTGTGGAAGCACTACCAGACGCCCGGCGCCTGGCGCTGGCAGAAGCGGGAGGAGTACGGCAACAAGGGGCAGGGGACACCGGCGCTCGATACGACCGGGCGCACGATGTGGATCTTCGAACCGCATGTGGCCGAGAAGGTCTACGAGGACTGGATCAAGGAACTGAAGATCCCGGTGGTCCGCGACGCGTGGCTCGACCGGGAGAAGGGCGTCAAGCTCGAAAACGGGCGGATCACGCAGATCACCACGCTCGACGGCAAAAGTTACACGGCCGGTATCTTCATTGACGCGACTTACGAAGGCGACCTGATGGCCGCCGCCAAGGTCGATTATCATGTGGGCCGCGAAGCCGGCCGCACTTACGGCGAGGAGTGGGCCGGCATCCAGACCGGCGTCCTGCACCACCGCCACCATTTCGGCGTGCTGAAGACGCCGATCTCGCCCTACGTCGTCCCCGGCGACCCGAAAAGCGGCGTGCTGCCGCGCATCTCCACCGAACCGCCCGGCGTCAAGGGCGAGGGCGATAACAAAGTCCAGGCCTACTGTTTCCGCATGTGCCTGACGCAGGCGCCCGCCAACCGGGTTCCGTTCCCCAAACCCGCCGGCTACGACCCGAAGGAGTACGAGCTGCTGCTGCGGATCTTCCAGGCCGGCTGGCGCGAGACCTTCCAGAAGTTCGACCCCATCCCGAACCTGAAGACCGACACCAATAACCACGGGCCGTTTTCCACCGATAACATCGGCCGTAACTACGACTACCCCGAGGCCACCTACGAACGCCGCCGCGAAATCATCCGCGAACATGTTCAGTACCAGCAGGGCTGGCTGTATTTCATCGCCAACGATCCGCGCGTGCCCGACGACGTCCGCACCGAGTTCGCCAAGTGGGGCCTGGCCAAAGACGAGTTCCGCGACAACAACAACTGGCCGCACCAGATGTATGTGCGCGAGGCGCGGCGCATGGTAGGCCGCTACGTCATGACCGAGAACGAACTGCTCAAGAAACGCCCCACGCCCGAGCCGGTCGGCATGGGTTCCTACGGCATCGACTCGCACAACATCCAGCGCTACATCACCCCGGAAGGCTACGTGCAGAACGAGGGCGACATCGGCGTCTCCACGCGCGGCCCCTACCAGATCTCCTACGGCTCGCTGGTGCCCAAGCGCGGCCAGGCGCCGAACCTCCTGGTGCCCGTCTGTGTTTCGAGTTCCCATATCGCCTACGGGTCGATCCGCATGGAGCCGGTGTTCATGATCCTCGGCCAGTCGGCCGGCACGGCGGCCGTGATGGCGCTGGAATCGAAGATTCCGGTGCAGGACGTGCCCTACGAAAAGCTGCGCGCGCGGCTGCTCACCGACGGTCAGGTGCTTGAATATACCCCGGCGAAGCCGTAAGGGCTACAGTCCGCGTAGAACACCGCCGATAGAACGAAGAGGACCGGACGAGCCGTTCTTTCTCCAATGCGAGCGTGGCCATTGTCAGCCTTGAAAATCAAGATGCCCTCGTGGCGGTCCGCGCTGGCGGCCGTGGCCGCGGTGGGTCTGCTCGCCGGAGGGCTCTGGGCCTCGCGGCGCATCGCGGTGCGTCAGGGAGTAGTGGCGCAGACGTGGCGCGTCGGGTACAACAACACCGAACCGTTCCTGTACCGGGGGCCGGACGGGCAGCCCGCGGGATTCGGGAAGGATGTTCTGACGCAGGCGGCGCGCCGCGCCGGCATGACGCTCGAATGGGTTTACGTCCCGCAGGGCGCCGCCGCCGCGTTTCGCGATGGCAAGATCGACCTTTTCCCGCGTTCGGCTGACGTCGCCGGTCTGAGCCGGGCGCCCTATCTGACCGCCCCGTGGTTCGAGTCCTTCTATGGCCTGATCCAGAAGGCTCCCGAGGACGCGCCGCCGCCGGCGATCGGTCCTGGCAGCGCGGTCGCCACCGGGTCCTCCTACTTTCTGCGCGCGTACGCCGCCATACAGCTTCCGGGCGCGAAGATCGTCGCGCGCGATTCCTGGGACGCGGTCCTCACCGACGTCTGCGACGGGTCGGCGACGGCCGTTTTCGCGGAACTGCGCGAGGCCGCTTCCGTGCTCCTGCGCCGCCAGCCGCCGTGTGGGGCCGGTTCGCTGCGCCTGGTGCCGCTCCGGGAGGCCGCCGTCATGGCCGGCATCGGCGCCCTGCCGCACGCCGCGCACGCAGCCGACCTGCTGCGCGACGAGATCGGCGCTCTCGCCGCCGAGGGCGTCCTCGCCGACATTCACGCCCACTGGTACCGCGCCAGCCTGAATGAGGTGGCCAACGTCGAACGGGCCGTCAACGCGGAAACGCGACGCCGACAGTTGCTCGCCTTCTCGGCCGCCCTCGTGCTGCTGCTGCTGTTCTCGGCCGGCGCCGTCGTGCGCATGCGCCGCCTGCGCCAGGCCGCACTGCGCGCCAGCGAGGCCAAGTCGATGTTCATCGCCACGATGAGCCACGAGATCCGCACCCCGCTCAACGGCGTTATCGGCATGTCGCGGCTTCTGCGCGACACCCCGCTCACCGGCGACCAGCGGGAGATGCTCGACGTCATCAGCCATTCCGGCGAGGCGCTGCTGGCCGTCATCAACGACGTGCTGGATCTGTCCAAGCTCGACGCCGCCCGGATGCGCGTCGTTTACGCCGACTATGACCCGGCCGATCTGCTCCAGGGCGTCGCCGGACTGGTCCGTCCCGCCGCGCTCGAAAAGGGCCTCGGACTGACCGTCGAAACCGATCCGGGCGTCGCCCCGCGCGGCAACGGCGACCCGGTCCGCATCCGCCAGGTCCTGCTCAACCTGGTCGGCAACGCCATCAAGTTCACCCCCACCGGCGCTATTACGCTCACGCTCCGCGCGGTCCCCGAAGGCATCGAGTTCGTCGTCGCCGACACCGGCGGCGGCATCCCCGCCGACAAGATCGGTACCCTCTTCCAGCCCTTTACCCAGCTCGACTCATCGCCCTCGCGCGCCTTCGAGGGCACCGGCCTCGGCCTCGCCATCTCCAAGCGCATCGTCGAACTGCTGCAGGGCGAGATCGGCGTCGACAGCCGTCCGGGGCAGGGAAGCCGCTTCTGGTTCCGCATCCCGTACCCGCCGCCGCGCGAGGCCGCCCCCGCCGTCCCGGCCGGCGACGATCCCGCCCTCCCCCTCCGCCCCCTGCGCGTCCTGATCGCCGAGGACAACCCCTCCAACCAACTCGTCGCCTCGCGGCTCCTGCAGCGCCTCGGCCACTCGGTCACCTGCGCCGCCAACGGCGCCGAGGCCGTCGCCGCCTACTCCACCCAGCACTGGGATCTCGTCCTCATGGACTGCCAGATGCCCGGCATGGACGGCTTCCAGGCCGCCCGCGAAATCCGCAGCCTCGAAGCCGCCGTCGGCCGCCGCACCCCGATCGTCGCCGTCACCGCCAACGCCCTCGCCGAGGACAAGCAGAAATGCATCGCCTCCGGCATGGACCACTACCTCACCAAGCCCATCAACTTCGCCGAACTCGACCGCGTCATCCGCCAGTCCGCCGCTACTTCCCCCCAAACCCGTACAACGCCCCTCGGGTCCTGACAATCAGCCGCCCGCCCGCGATCGCCGGCGTCGCATACACCTCTTCGGCCAGGTCGTTCACCGCCAGCACCTCCCAATCCGCCTCCGCCCGCAGCACGGCCATCTTCCCCTCGCTGTTGGCCGCATAAATCTTCCCGTCCCCCGCCACCGGCGACGCAAAATACTCGCCCAACGCCCCCGTCGCCCGACCCTGCTTCACCACCGCGCCCGTCTCCGGCTGCAGCGCCGTCACGATCCCGCCGCTCTTGATCATGTAATACAACCCCTGGTACACCAGCGCCGACGGGACATACGGCAGGTTCCGCTTCACCCGCCACTTCGCCGTCGCCCGCCCCGTCTGTCCCAGCGGTATCGCCACCGCCCCGTACTCGCCCACGCCGAATTGCCGCGCCGTCTCCCACTCCTTCTCCGTCAACTGCCCGTCGCCGTCGCTGTCCACCCACCCGAAATGCTCGTACCAATCCTGCTCCCCCTCCGATTCCGCCCGCGACAACCGCCCGTCCCCGTTCTTATCCAGCTTCGCCGCCACTCCCCCGAACGCCGGCATCCACGGCTGCTCCGACCCCGTCGCCGCCCCCAGCAGCGTATCCCCCGCAAACACCGCCGACCCCATTCCCCCGTTCGACTGCAGCGGCAGCCACCACTTCGTCTCCCCCGTCGCCAGCTGGTACCCGTCCACCCGCGTCGAACCCACCATCACCACCTCGTCCTTCCACACCACCGGCACCGCCCACCCGTCCGGCGCCTCCGGCCGCTCCCGCCGCCACTTCACCTTCCCCGTCGCCGCCTCCACCGCCACCGCGAAAGAGCCCTTAATCTGGTCACACAACTGCACCACCAGCCCGCCCGCCACCACCGGCGACGACGCGATCCCGTAGAAATTCGAAAACGGCCCCAGCGGCAGCCGCCCCCGCTCCTTCCCGTCCACGCCGTACGCCAGCAGCCCGAAATCCTGGAAGAACACGTAGACGTTCCTGCCGTCGGAGGCCGGCGTCGGCGACGCCGGGTCGTTGGCTTTATAGATCGGGCGCAGCGCCGCCGGCTTCACCGACCGCCGCCACAACTCCTTCCCTGTCTTCAGGTCATAAGCGAGCGTGAGGAGCGCCCCGCCCTCCGACGCCGTCAGAAACACGCGCTCCCCCACAACGATCGGGGACGACCGCCCGAACGGCACCGCCGTCTTCCACGCCACGTTCTTCTCCGGCCCGAACTCCACCGGCAACCCCGCCGCCTCGGCCACCCCGGACCCGTTCGGTCCCCGGAATCGCGCCCAATCCGCCCCGTTCGCGCCCAGCGCCGCCAGTAGCATCAAGAAGTAAATCATGGTTGCACGATTGTAAGCGAAATCTGTGCCACGATGGGGTCGTGCGGCTGCTGCTTTTTATCCCCGCCCTCGCCCTGGCCCAGGCCCCGCCCGATCCCAACCTCCTCGACCAGTTCCGCTACCACTACTCCCGCATCTCCCCCAACCCGCTGACCGATACCTCCGACCTCGCCCGCGAAGCCCGCCTCGCCGCCATCCTCAACCCCGGCGTTCCCCTCGCCGAACTCCAATCCGCCCAGACCACGCTCGTCCGCCTCGCCGATCTGATCCAGCCGCCGCCGGCGCCCGCCGCAACATCGCCGGCCCCCGCCGTCCCCTTCCGCCTCACGGTGATCCGCGCCAAAGGCGCCCCCGGTTTCGAGACCTTCGAGCTCTTCGGCCCGGCCGCCGAAATCCGCCTCCGCGACCCCCGCGTCCGCGAGATCGAGATCAGCCCCGACGCCAAGTCATGGCGCCCTGTCCCCGCCGCCGCACCCGGCCGCTTCCCGCTCCCGGCCCCCGCCCGCTACCTCCGCTTCCGCCTCCCCGCCGGCGCTTTCCTCTCCGCCCTCGACGTCTCCACCCCGTAGTGATTCTGATATACTTCCCGGCACTTTAGATCACCGTAACCGGGGGGAACCATGATTCGTTCCATCCTGCTGTGCCTGGCCGCCGCCGCCTCGCTCGCCGCCCAGGAAGTTCGTGCCACCATCACCGGCACCGTCTCCGATCCGCAAGGCTCCGTCATCGTCGGCGCCCGCGTCATCGCCCGCAACCTCTCCACCGGCGCCGTCATCGAGGCCTCCACCAACGAAACCGGCCTCTTCGTCGCCCCCTTCCTCCCCATCGGCCGCTACAACGTCTCGGCCGCCATGCAGGGCTTCAAAACCGCCCTCCGCGACAACGTCGAACTCCGCGTCGGCGACCGCGTCCAGCTCCATTTCACCCTCGAATGCCGCGCCGCCGCCGAAACCATCACCGTCACCGGCGACGCCGCCCTGCTCGATACCGCCACCTCCTCCAACGGCCAGGTTATCGATTCGGCCAAGGTGAAGGACCTCCCCCTCCTCGGCCGCAATCCCTTCCTCCTCGCCGCCGTCTCCGCCGGCGTCCAGTACACCCCCACCCGCGGCTCCCGCTCCAACCGCCCCTTCGACAACGGCGGCATGGACTCGTTCTCCATCAACGGCGGCCGCCAGACCACCAACGAATTCCTCCTCGACGGCGTCCCCGATACCAACACCGAAACCACCTCCCCCTCCAACCTCTCCTTCGTCCCCAGCCCCGACGCCACCGAAGAGTTCAAGGTCCAGACCAACACCTACGACGCCCAATACGGCCGCACCGGAGGCGGCGTCGTCAACGTCTCGCTCAAGGCCGGCACCAACCAGCTCCACGGCGTCCTCTACCACTACCTCCGCAACGACAAACTCAACGCCAACGCCTTTGAAACCAACGCCGCCGGCCTCGGCCGCTCCGCCTTCCGCTGGAACCAGCCCGGCCTCGTCTTCCACGGCCCCGTCGTCATCCCCAAGGTCTACAACGGCAAGGACCGGACCTTCTTCATGTTCTCCTGGGAAAAGATCAAGTCCGCCATCCCGCTCCCCCAGAACTACACCGTCCCCACCCTCGACCAGCGCACCGGCGACTTCTCGAGGACCATCCAGGCCAACGGCCAGCCCATTCTCGTCTACGACCCCGCCACCACCCGCCCCGACGGCGCTAACTTCACCCGCACCCCCTTCCCCGGCAACCGCATCCCCTCCAACCGCTTCGACCCCGTCGCCGTCAATCTCCTCAAGTTCATCCCCACCCCCAATCAGGCCGGCAACGCCCAGGGCTTCTTCAACCTCATCTCCTCGCCCAACCCCGTCTCCGACGAGTACGACCAGTTCGCCTTCCGCCTCGACCAGCAGCTGACCGCCAAACACCGCTTC
>CAYMTH010000203.1:0-1604 GCA_964393235.1 uncultured Solibacteraceae bacterium
GGCGACCCGGGCGCGGGCGGTAAACCCGCGCATTGAGGTGGCGCAGTTGGGGCAGAGCGGGTCGGGGCGGGGGGTGGTGGCCGACGAGATTTCGGCGCAGGCGCGGCGGTCGACGGAGTTTTCGGCGGCGATCTCGGGGCTGATCCGGGAGTTGCGGGACGCGGTGTCGTTGTCGCGGGAGGATCTGTTGGAGTTGGCGTCGCACGACCGGGAGGCGATCGAGGAGAGCCGGCGGGAGGTGACGCGGGCGCATCTGGATTTCCGGGTGTTTCTCGACCGGGCGCAGGCGATGCTGGCCGAGTCGGCGGCCGACGGGCGGCGTTTGACGGCTGAAATTCACGATTCGGTGCGGGGGCTGCAGTTTCAGGACCGGGCGAGCCAGCGGCTGGATTACATCGCCGGGGAGCTCGACCGGTTGGGACGGGAACTGGCCGAGGGCAGCGGCCTCGATGAGGAGACGATCCGGCGGCATACGGAACTCGAGGAGATGATGACGCGGACGTCGATGGCCGAGCAGCGGGATCCGGAGGCGAACGCGGCGGCGCGGGCGGAAGGGGAAGTGGAGTTATTCTGATGGCACTGAAGCGGGCTCTCATTGTGGACGATTCGCGCTCGATGCGGCAGATGGTGAGCTTTACGCTGCAGCAGGCGGGTTTTGAGTGGGTGGAAGCCGAAAACGGCAAGGACGCGCTCGACAAGCTGCGTGGGCAGAAGTTCGGCGTGATCATCACGGATCTGAACATGCCGGTGCTCGACGGGATCGGGTTTATCCGGCAGGCGCGGCAGACGGCGGAGGCGCGGTTCCTGCCGATTCTGATTCTGACGACGGAGAGCCAGCAGGAAAAGAAGCTGGAGGCGAAGGCGGCCGGGGCGACCGGATGGATCGTCAAGCCGTTCGAGCCCGACAAGCTGATGCAAACGATCGGAAAGGTAATGGGGTAGGAAGATGGAAGCGGCGATCGGAATCCGCGACGGGGTGCTGGCGGTGGCCGGGGAGATGGATCTGTACGCGGCCGAGGAGCTGCGGCAGGCGCTGGCGGAGTTGCTTGGCGGAGACGGGGCGCCGCGCGTGGACGTAAGCGCGGCGGAGGGCTGGGACCTGTCGTGCCTGCAGCTGTTGTACGCGGCGCGGCGGACGGCGGGCGAGCAGGGGCGGCGGTTGTCGGTGGAGGGCGCCGGTGAGGCGCTGGCGGCGGCGTGCCGGGCGATCGGGACCGACGCGGCCGCGTTGTTCGAAGGAGGCTGCTAGATGGGCGCGCCGAATCCCGCACAGACATTTTTGTTGGAGGCCGAGGACCTGCTGCTGCAGATCGAAGAGGCGGCGCTCGAGTTGCGCGACGGCGAGCCGGGCGGGGAACTGGTGCACCGGCTGTTCCGGGCGTTTCATACGATCAAGGGCTCGGGGGCGATGTTCGGCTTCGACCGGGTCGCCGAGTACACGCACGCGGTGGAGACGACGCTCGACCGTTTCCGGTCCGAGGACCTGCCGGTGACGGCGGAGCTGATCCGGACGGTGCTCGAGGCGAAAGATGAGATCGGACGGCTGCTCGGCGCGGGGACAGGCGCGGCGCAGGGTTCCGGGCCCGCGGCGGTGACCGGGACGG
>CAYMTH010000203.1:1614-8198 GCA_964393235.1 uncultured Solibacteraceae bacterium
GTCGCCTCCCCGCCGGCAGCCCCGCGCGAGCGACCGGCCCCCGCGCCGCGTCGGCGCCCCGCCACCGACGACAACGGCCCCCCCCGAACGGGCGCCTCGGGCGCCAAGGCCGTCGGCAAGACCGCCTCCGAGGCGCGGGCGGTCTGGGACGAGGTTCCGGGGATCGAGGCGATCGACCCGCACGCCTGCTATGTGCACTGGGACGTCCGGTTGCGGACGGCGAAGGGGATCGACGCGATTCGCGACGTGTTTATCTTTGTCGAGGACGGGAGCCGGATTACGATCGAACGGACCGGGGCCGGCGGCCGGGAAAAGGCGTCCGGGCCGGCGCGGGCGGCCGGGGCGGCGCCGCCGGCCGACGCGATGGCGCGGGTGCCGTCCGGCAAGCTCGACCGGCTGGTGAACCTGGTGGGTGAGCTGGTGATGAATCAGTCGCGGCTGGCGCAGGCGACGGCGGGGCTGGACTTGCCGGAGCTGCTGGCGCCGGTGGAGGAGATCGAACGGCTGGTGTCGGAACTGCGCGAGACGGTGCTGGGGATCCGGATGATGCCGATCGGGGTGACGTTCCACCGCTTCAAGCGGCTGGTGCACGATCTGTCGGCGGAGCTGGGAAAAGAGATCGACCTGGTGACGGAGGGCGCGGCGACCGAGCTCGACAAGACGGTGCTCGATCAGCTGGGCGATCCGCTGGTGCATCTGATCCGGAACAGCGTCGACCACGGCATCGAGCCGGCGGGCGACCGCACGGCGGCGGGCAAACCGGGGCGGGGCGTAATCCGGCTGTCGGCGCGGCACACGGGGTCGAACGTGGTGGTGACGATCGAGGACGACGGCCGCGGGCTGGACGCGGCGGCGATCCGGGCCAAGGCGGTGGAACGGAAGCTGATTTCGCCCGATGCGGCGTTGAGCGAGCGGGAGATCTTTCAGCTGATTTTTCTGCCCGGGTTTTCGATGGCGCGCGAGGTGACCTCGGTTTCGGGCCGGGGTGTGGGGATGGACGTCGTCAAGCGGCAGGTGGATGCGCTGCGGGGCAGCGTGGGGATTGTGAGCGAACCGGGGCGGGGGACGTCGATCTCGCTGACGCTGCCGTTGACGCTGGCGATCATCGACGGGTTGCTGGTGGAGATCGGTGGCGACCAGTACATCGCGCCGATGGCGGTGGTGACCGAGAACGTGGAGCTGCGGCGGGCCGACCGGGGGCGGAACAACGGGAGGCATGTGGTGGCGGTGCGCGGGGAGCTGGTGCCGTACCTGTACCTGCGCGAGATGTTCGGCATCGGGGGCGAGGAGCCGGAGATCGAGAAGATCGTGATCGTGCGGCACGAGGAACAGCGGGTGGGGTTAGTTGTCGACCGGGTGCTGGGGAGCCATCAGACGGTGATCCAGTCGCTGGGCCGGTTTTACCGGAACATCGAGATGGTGTCCGGGGCGACCATCATGGGCGATGGCCGCGTGGCGCTGATTTTGAACATGGCGGGGCTGGTCAGCCTGGCCACGCGCCGGATGGCGCTTGCAAGTTGAGAAAGGGTAAGTCATGAAGAACTGGAAGCTGGGAACGCGGATAGCGGCGGGGTTCGCCGCGGTGACGCTGATCGCGGTGGCGATGGGCGGGATTGCGTATCGGGAGATGGCGACGATCGGCGAGAAGGCCGACCGCATCACCCGGGAAGCGATTCCGGGGCTTTACTCGCTGGGTCAGTTGCAGGACAACGCGCAGCAGACCTACAGCCTGCTGTTGCAGCACGTGTACGCGCGGGACGCGGCGGACCGGGAGCGGGCGGCGGCCGATATACGGAAGGTGCGGGAGTCGATCGCGAACCTGCTGGGGGAGATCGACAAGACGTCTAAAGACGAGACTTCGCGGGGCGTACTCGCCAAGGTGAAGGATGCGCGGGCGGCGATGGTGGCCAAGTACGACGCGACCATCAAGATGAGCGAAACAGGGCAGACGAAAGAGGCGACCGAGATGCTGCACCGGGACGTGCGGCCTTTGTTTGTGGCCTACATGGAAGCCGTCGACGGGCTGGTGGGCGCCAACAAGGCGGCCGGCGACGAGTTGGGCGACGGGATCATGGTGTCGGTGGCGGCGGGGAAGACGGCGGTGATCATCGCGCTGGTTGTGGCGCTGATCGTGGCGGTGCTGATCGCGGTCTTCGTGACGCGTTCGATCACGGTGCCGCTGGCGTCGGCGGTGGGGCTGGTGGACAAAGTGGCCGAGGGCGACCTGACGACGGAGGCCGACGTGAAGTCGACCGATGAGTTGGGGCAGATGATGACGTCGATGAACCGGATGATCGACAACCTGCGCAAGACGGTGTCGGAGGTCTCGACGGCGTCCGACAACGTGGCGAGCGGTAGCCAGCAGATGAGCGCGACGGCGCAGCAGCTGGCGCAGGGGGCGAGCGAGCAGGCGGCGGCGGCCGAGGAGGCGACCTCGTCGATGGAAGAGATGGCGGCGAGCATTCAGCAGAACGCCGACAACGCGCGGCAGACCGACAAGATCGCTTCGCAGGCGGCCGAGGACGCGCGGTCGGGCGGCGAGGCGGTGCTGAAGACCGTGGCGGCGATGAAGGAGATCGCCGAGAAGATCAGCATCATCGAAGAGATCGCGCGGAAGACCGATCTGCTGGCGCTGAACGCGGCGGTGGAGGCGGCGCGGGCGGGCGAACACGGCAAGGGGTTCGCGGTGGTGGCGAGCGAAGTGCGGAAGCTGGCCGAGCGGAGCCAGACGGCGGCGGCCGAGATCAACCGGCTGACGAGCGAAGGCGTGACGGTGGCCGAAGGCGCCGGGACGCTGCTGGCGAAACTGGTTCCGGATATCCGGAAGACGGCCGAACTCGTGCAGGAGATCGCGGCGGCGAGCGCGGAGCAGAACACCGGCGCGACGCAGGCGCACAAGGGCATTCAGCAGCTCGACCAGGTGATTCAGCAGAACGCCTCGGCAAGCGAGGAGATGGCGGCGACCTCCGAGGAGCTGTCGAGCCAGGCCGAGGTGCTGCAGACGACGATCGCCTTCTTCCGCATGTCGGGCCAGAACGCGCGGACGCAGACGCCGCGGAAGGCGCCGGCGGCCAAGGGCGCGGCGACGCAGTCGCTCGTGAAGCTCGACCGGGCGGTGAAGCCGGGCGGAAAGCGGATCGAACTGGGGCCCAAGGCGGCCGGCGACGCGCGCGACGAAGAGTTTGTGCGCGGCTAGGGAAGGGAGTACGACGATGAGCAGCGCAATCACGGAAACGGCGCAGTACATGACGTTCAAGCTGGGCGACGAGCTGTTTGCGATCAACGTCGCGCAGGTGCGGGAGGTGCTTGAGGTTTCGCAGATCACGCGGATCCCGACGGCGCCCGACTACATGCGGGGCGTGGTGAACGTCCGCGGCAAGGCGATCCCGGTGGTGGATCTGCGGCTGAAGTTCGGGCTGCCGCCCGGGCAGTCGACGGTGCACACGCGGATCGTGGTGATCGAGCTCGAGATGGACAACGAGGTGACGGTGGTGGGCGGTGTGGCCGACAGCGTGCACGAGGTGATTGAACTCGAGCCGGGCCAGATCAATCCGCCGCCTTCGATCGCCAGCCGGTGGCGCACCGAGTTGATTCGCGGGATGGGCCGGCGCGGGGACGATTTCATCATCATTCTCGACATCAACGCGATCTTTTCTTCCGACGCATTGGCGCTGGTGAAGCAGGGCGCCGAGGAGGCCGTGGCGGTCTAATGGTCGAGCAGGCCGAGTGGAGCGAGCAGGATCTGGCGGAGTTCATGGCGTGCGTACGGTCCGAGCTGGGCATCAAGATGCCGGCCGGCAAGGCGCTCATGCTCCAGAGCCGGATCCTGCGGCGCATCCGCCAGTTGAACCTGGACAGCCTGCAGGCGTACCGGGAGCGGCTGTTCGCCTCGCCGCACGCGGCCGAGGAGCGGATCCACTTCCTCGACCTGGTGACGACGAATCACACCTCATTCTTTCGTGAGCCGCAGCATCTGGAACACCTGCGGCGGCTGGCGGCGCGAGCGCACGGGTTCTTCGCCGTCTGGAGCGCCGGGTGCTCGAGCGGAGAGGAGGCGTATACGATCGCGATGGTGCTGGCCGAGGAGCGGGAGCGGAACCCGCGGCTTCAGTTCGCGGTGCTGGCGACCGACGTATCGACGGCGATGCTCGAGCGGGCCGAGAGCGGGATCTACGACCGGGGCCGGGCCGAGGCGGTGCCGGCCGAGTTGCGGTGGAAATATCTGCTGCGGAGCCGGGACGCTTCGCGCGGGCTGGTGCGGGTGGCGCCGGAGTTGCGGGCGGCGGTGCGGTTCCACCGGCTGAACTTCATGGACGAGGACTACGGGGTGGACGCCGTGATGGACGCGATCTTTTTCCGCAACGTCATGATCTACTTCGACAAGCCGACGCAGGAGCGGGTGGTGAACCGGTTGTGCCGGAACCTGCGGCCGCGGGGGTTGCTGTTTACGGGCCATTCCGAGTCGCTGGCGGGGCTGGCGGTGCCGGTCGACGCGGTGGCGCCGGCGGTGTACCGGAGGACGGGATGAAGAAGATACGGGTACTGGTGGTGGACGACTCGGCGAGCGTACGGCAGGCGCTGGCGCGGGTGCTCGAGTCCGATCCGGAGATCGATGTGATGGCGACGGCGGCCGATCCGTTTATGGCGGTCGACGCGATTGCGCGCGAGGTGCCCGACGTGATCACGCTCGACATTGAGATGCCGCGGATGGACGGGCTGACGTTTCTCGACAAACTGATGGCGCAGGAGCCGATTCCGGTGGTGGTGTGTTCGTCGCTGGCCGAGGCGGGGTCGCAGACGGC
The DNA here is from genome assembly GCA_964393235.1 of uncultured Solibacteraceae bacterium. Classification (GTDB taxonomy): domain Bacteria; phylum Acidobacteriota; class Terriglobia; order Bryobacterales; family Bryobacteraceae. The sequence continues at coordinate 6,417 of CAYMTH010000203.1, forward strand.
GCTGGCGGCGCTCGATAAGGGCGCGGTCGAGATCATTACCAAGCCGAAGATGCAGACGCGGGAGTTTTTCGAGGAGTCGCGGGTGCTGATCTGCGACGCGGTGCGGGCGGCGTACCAGGCGCGGCGGCGGGTCGGGGCGCGCGCGATGCCGGTGGCGGCCAAGCAGACGGCCGACGCGGTGCTGGCGCGGACGGGCGGGGAGGCGATGATCGCAACGACCGAACGGGTGGTTGTCGTCGGGGCGTCGACGGGGGGGACCGAGGCGCTGCGTGTGTTTCTGCAAACGCTGCCGCGGGACTGTCCCGGGATGGCCGTGGTGCAGCACATGCCGGAGAAGTTCACGGCCGGGTTCGCGGCGCGGTTGAACAGCGTCTGCGAGATGACGGTGAAGGAGGCCCAGACAAACGACTCGGTGATCCGGGGGCAGGTTCTTATCGCGCCGGGCAACCGGCATCTGCTGTTGAAGCGGAGCGGGGCGCGGTACTACGTCGAGGTGAAGGACGGGCCACTGGTGAACCGGCACCGGCCGAGCGTGGATGTGCTGTTCCGGTCGGCGGCGCGATATGCGGGGCGGAACGCGGTGGGCGTGATCATGACCGGGATGGGGGACGACGGGGCGCGGGGGATGCTCGAGATGAAGCAGGCCGGGGCGCACACAATGGCGCAGGACGAGGCCGGTGGCGTGGTGTTGGGGATGCGGGGGGAGGCGATCAGGGCGGGCGGGGTGGACCGGGTGCTGCCGCTGGGAAAGCTGGGGGAGGAGGTGCTCCGGGCCTGCCGGTAGAAGGGGGGGATGGCGAGTTGACTGACCGGTCAGTCAGTAGGTTATAGTTACTTCATGTTGGCTGTCGGCAAGGCGCGGCGGGAAGAGATTCTGGACGCGGCCCGGCGGGAGTTTTCCGCCCGGGGTTACGGCGGGGCGACGATCGACGCGATCGCCGTCGAGGCCGGGGTGGCCAAGGGGACGGTGTACCTCTACTTCGAGTCGAAGCGGGAGCTTTTTCTGGCGTGCCTGCGGGACGGGGTGGTGGAGTTGCACGCCGAGGCCGAGCGGCGGATGGGGGAAGCGGCGACGTGCGAGGAGAAGCTGCGGGCGTTTATCGCGACGCGGTTCGATTATTTTTCGCGGAACCGGGAGTGGTTCCGGATCTACTACACCGAGTTCGCGCAGTTGATCGCGGGGACGGCGAACGCGCAGCCGGAGTTTCAGGACCTCTACGAAGAACAGTTGCGGCGGCTGGAGGCGGTGCTGGCGGCGGGCGGGGTGAAGGGGGCGGAGCGGAAAGCGCGGCTGGTCTACGACCTGGTGCGGGCGGCGCTGGCGCACCACATTCTGCACGAGGGCGGGGAAGGGCCGGAAGAGGCGGTGGCGGCGCTACACGAGTTTGTCTGGAAAGGAATTGGCGGCTGATGCGGACGCTTTGCCTGGTATTGACGACGGTCTGGATGGCCGGATGCGCGAAGACGGACACGACGGCGAAGGCGGCCGGCGGGGCGGGGGCGGCGCCGTCGGCGACGGTGCGGGTGGCGGCGGCGTCGCTGCGGACGATGCCGGTGGAGATACGGACGATCGGGAAGGTCGAGTCGGTGGCGAGCGTGGAGGTGAAGTCGCTGATCGCCGGAACGGTGATGAAGGCGCGATTCACCGAGGGCGATTTCGTCAAGGCCGGCGACGTGCTGTTCGAGATGGACTCGCGTCCCTACGAAGAAGCCGTGCGGCAGTGGGAGGCGAACCTGGCGCGGGACCAGGCACTGCAGAAGCAGGGCGAGGCGCAGTTGGCG
>CAYMTH010000204.1:0-8196 GCA_964393235.1 uncultured Solibacteraceae bacterium
CGCCGAGAATCGAACCCACCACCAGTCCAATGGCAATGTACTCGAACGACAGCCCTTTCTGCATCAGCGTCGCCAGCACCGCGATCAACATGCCGACAGCCGACAGCATGTTGCCCCGCGCCGCCGTCTTTTGCGACGTCATCATCTTCAGACCGATAATGAACAGCACCGAAGCGGCCACGTAGGCCAGTTCAATCCACGTATTTTCCGGTTTCATCGGGTTCAGCCCACCTTCTTCGGCGACTGCTTGCCTTTGAACATCTTCAACATCCGGTCGGTCACCAGATACCCGCCGACGACGTTGATCGTCGCCGCCGCGACGGCCACGGTGCCCATCACCGTCGCCAGCGTGTCGTGCTTCTCGCCGGCCACCACCAGCGCCGCCACGATCGTGATCCCTGAGATCGCATTCGACCCCGACATCAGCGGTGTGTGCAACTGAGACGGCACTTTTGAAATCAGCTCAAACCCCAGAAAAATGGCCAGTACAAACGTGAATATGAGGAGTATCATGCGTTTCCCTTCCCTCCGGCCGCCAGTTCCCGCACGCGCTCGTTCCGAATCTCGCCCGCATGCGTCACCAGGCACCCCTTGAGGATCTCGTCTTCCAAGTCCAGCCGGAACGAGGCCGACGCCTTGTCCCAGAAGTGCTGCACGAAATTGGTCAGATTGCTCGACAGCATCTGGCTCGCCGGCCACGCCGCGCGCCGCGCCATGTGCGAATGTCCGAGCACATGCACGCCACCAAGTTCCACTTCCTGATCGATCACCGATCCTTCCACATTTCCGCCAGTTTCCACCGCCAGGTCGACAATCACCGCTCCGGGCTTCATCCCCCGCCGCATCGCTTCGGTCACCAGCACCGGCGCCTTCCGGCCGAACACCTGCGCCGCCGCGATCACCACGTCCGACAGCGCGCACTGCTTCGCCATCGCCTCCCGCTGCTTCGCCAACTGCTCTTCCGTCAACTGCTTCGCGTATCCTTGCGCCGTTCCCGCCGTCTCCCCGAGGTCGACTTTCAAAAACTTCGCCCCCAGCGACTTGATCTGCTCCTCCACTTCCGGCCGCACGTCGAAGGCGTCAACGCGCGCCCCCAGTCGCTTCGCCGTCGCGATGGCCTGCAGACCCGCCACGCCCGCGCCGATCACGAAAACGCGCACCGGTGAGATCGTTCCCGCCGGCGTCATCATCATCGGGAAGATCCGGTTCAGCCGCGCGGCCGCCAGCACCACTGCCGCGTATCCGGCCAACGACGCCTGCGACGACAACACGTCCATCTTTTGCGCCAGCGTCGTCCGCGGAATCATCTCCAGGCTCACCGCGCTCACATTGCGTCGCGCTAACGCCACGGCGTACTCCGGCGTTCGATAAGGGTCCAGAAAACTGACGTGAATCGCCCCGGCTCGCAGCAGTTCAATCTCCTCGGCCGGCGGCCGGTGCAGCCGCAAGACCAGGTCGGCCTCGCCGAGCGCCTTCACGCGATCCGCCGCCACGGCCGCTCCCGCCGCCGTGTACTTCGCCGGGTCGATCGCCAGCGTCTCACCTAATCCATCTTCCACTTCCACCTGGGCTCCGGCTTTCACCAGCCGGCCCGCATCCTCCGGAAGAAGCGATACTCGCGTCTCTCCGGACATCCCCTCTCGGGGTATGAATATTCGCATTGGCGCTCCGTGTCCTGTTGCACGCAAGTCAAAGTGCTGCCGTACCGCGTCGCCCATTTCATATCAGACTTCGACGCCAAACGCATCCCCTCGGCGCATCGGGCGAAGGCGTATACTGATCCCCAACGGGACGGCTCCGAAGCCACCCCCGTCAAGGAACCCATCACATGAAGAAGCTCATTTCCCTGCTCGCGCTCGGCGTCGCGATGTTTGGCGCCGACATCACCGGCAAGTGGACCGGCAAGATCGAAACTCCCAACGGCTCCCGCGATGTCAACATGACCTTCAAAGCCGACGGCGCCACACTCACCGGCTCCGTCTCCGGCCGCAACGGCGACACGCCGATCGAAAACGGCAAGATCGACGGCGACAACATCTCCTTCACGGTCACTCGCAGTTTCAATGGCAACGAGTTCAAGACCAACTACAAGGGCACCGTCTCCGGCGACAGCATCAAGCTGAACTACCAGATGCGCGACAACAATGTCGAACTGACGCTGAAGCGCGCCGGCTCTTAACCGCTGAACCGGCGGGGGCGCTCCGCCCCCGCCTCCCCATACCCATGCGACTCCCGCTCCTCCTTCTCACTCTCCCGCTCCTCGCCCAACCCGCCTGGAGGCCGCTCTTCAACGGCAAGAGCCTTGACGGCTGGCAGACTGTCGGCGACGCCAAATGGAAGGTCCTCGCCGACGGCTCCGTCATCGGCCTTCCCGTCTCCGGCCCCAAGAACCCCTTCGGCGACTCCTGGCCCGTCACCCTCACCGAAAAGCAGTATCACAACTGGCGCCAGAATCAGTCCTGGCTATACACCGTCGACGAGTTCACCGAGTTCGATCTCCATCTCGAATATCTCGCCCCGTCCGGCGCCAATTCCGGCATCTCCTTGCGGGACCAGACCCGCGGCAAATTCTCTGTCGGCCCAACTCCCGACTACAGCAAGACGCCCGCCCACAACGGCTACGAGATCCAGATATACAACGGCATCAAAACCAAATACCCATCGGGCTCCATCTACCTGTTCGCTCCCGCCGTCTTCGGTCACGAAAAGGAAAGCGACTGGAACGCGCTCGATATCGAATCCCGCCGCGACCTCATTCGCGTCAAGCTCAACGGGACCACCGTCGCCGAGCATCCTGGCGACCCCGCCCGCCCGAAGACCGGTCCCATCGGACTCCAGTTGCACGACCGGTTCAACACCATCCTCTTCCGCAACATCCGCATCCGCGAACTGCCGTCGAAGTAGCTACTCGAACAGGCCGAAAGAAACCACGTTGGCGCCGTTCACAATCGCCACGTACTGCTTCCCACCCACCTCGTAGGTGATCGGCTGGGAGGTGATCTGCTGCCCCGTGTTGAAGGACCACAGCGACTTCCCGGTCCGCGCATCCAGCGCCGTCAGAAAGCCCTGATCGTCGCCGCCGAAGATCAGCCCGCCGGCCGTCGACAACAGGCCCGCCGCGTACCGCCGCGAGTTGATCTGTTTGTACTCCCACATCATCTTGCCGGTCGTCAGGTCGAGCGCGCGGATGAACATCTGCCAGGGCTCCTCCGGGCTCTCCACATATCCCGTCCCCATGAACGAGTTTCCGCCCGGCCGGAACGTGTCCCGCGACTTCGTATTGATCCCGCACCCTTCCTGCGCCACGATGTAAAACGACTTCGTATCCGGGTTGTACGCCGGCGACATCCAGTTCGTCGCACCCGACGTGGCCGGGCACGTCTTCGTGCCCTTCAGGCTCGGGATAACGCCTTCCACGCGAATCGGCCGCCCCTTCTCCGTCAGCCCCTTCGCCCAGTTCAGCTCCTTGATGAACGGCGTCCCCAGCAGGAACTCGCCCGTCACGCGATCCAGCACGTAGTAGTAGCCGTTCCGGTTCCCCTGCACCAGCAACTTCCGCATCTTGCCCCGGAACGGCGCATCCACCAGCACCGGAATCTCCACCGCGTCCCAGTCGTGCACGTCCCATGGGGTCGTCTGGAAATACCACTTCATCTTGCCCGTATCGGCGTCCAGCGCAACGATGCACTCGGTGTAAAGGTTGTCGCCCTTCCGCACGTCGCCGTCGAAGTCCGGCGCCGGATTGCCCGTGCCCCAATAAAGCAGGTTCAACTCGGGATCGTACGATCCGGTCAGCCACGTCCCGCCGCCGCCGGTCTTCCACGAATCACCCGCCCACGTCTCGTTGCCCGGCTCGCCCGGCTTCGGAATCGAGTGCCAGCGCCACAGCCGTTCCCCGGTATTCGCGTCATAGGCGTCCAGCCACCCGTTCAACCCGTGGTCGCTCGGCGCAATGCCCACGATGACCTTGTCCTTGATCACCATCGGCGCCGCCGGCGACCAGTAGCCGTCGGAGGCCTCGGCAATCTTCGACTCCCACAGCAGGCTCCCGTTCCGCGCGTCCAGCGCCACCAGATGCGCGTCCGGCGTCCCCATGTAGACGCGGTTCCCGTACACCGCCACCCCGCGGTTCGGGCCCTTCTGCAACGCCGGCTGCCGCTGATACTGCCAGATCTCACGCCCCGTCCGCGCGTCCAGCGCATAGACTTCATTCGGGTTCGTGAAGTACATCACCCCATCCACCACGATCGGCACCGACTCCAGCCGCCGTGCCCCCGCCACGTGGTACATCCACTTCGGGACCAGCTTCTTCACGTTCTCCGCCGTCACCTGCCGGAGCCCCGAATGCCGCTGCGAATGGTACTGCCCGTTGTAGTGCAGCCAGTTCTTCGGATCGGCCTTCAAGAGGTCCGGATACGTCACCTGCGCCCACGCGCACACACCCAACGCCGTCAGCAGCCACTTCTTCATGTCCTATCTCCTGCTCCGCGCCAGCCGGCTCAAATACGCCAGCAAATCCTGAAACTCCGCCGCGCCCATCCGCTTGTCGACGCCGGCCGGCATCAACGACTTCTCCGCAAACGTCATCGACCGGATCTCGTCCGCCGTCAGCAAATGCAACTTCTGATCGGTGCCGAGAATTTGAAACGAAGTATTGTGCTGATTCTTCACGACGCCCTCGAACGTCTCGCCGCGCACCGTCGTCACCTTTACCGGTTGATACCCGCGCGGCGGTTTCGGCTTGGCCGTCGTCAGCGCCTCGCGGATCGCCGCCAGGCTCCGTTCCGCGCCCAGGTTCGAAAGATCCGGGCCGATCACCCCGCCGCGCCCGTTCACCATATGGCACCGCAGGCAGCCGCCCGCGCCCTCAAACGTCGCCCGCCCGCGCGCCGCCGTCGCCCGCAGGCTGTGAATGTACGCCACAATCTTCCGCACATCCGCTTCCGGCAGCGGCGAGCCCGGCATGCCCGTCCCCTTGATCCCGTTCTTGATCGCGTCGTACAACTCCTCCGACGTGCCACGCAGGTACCGCCGCTGCGCGCCCAACGCCGGCGCCCGGTCGCCGGCCGCCCCGTCCAACCCGTGGCACATCGTGCACGACCGGTTATAAAGTCCCTGCCCCGCCTTCGCATCCGCCGCGTCGAACCGGATGCGCCGCACGCCCCGCGCCCGTGTGCCCGCCGGCTGGCTCGAAAAGAATACTCGCCCGAACGCTTCCGGCGTATGGAACGATTTCGACGGCGGCGGAATCGCCGCCCAACTGCTCGCCTGCGCGTTCGTCTTCCCGCCGATCCGGTTCACGTTCAACCGCCACTCGTCACCGTCGCGCGGCGGCGTGTGCGCGGCGTCGCGAGCGAAGTTCCGCAGCGGCACCTTAATCTCCACCACCCACTCCGCATCCCCCGGCGCCTCGTCTTTTTTCTCCAGGCCCTGGAACGTCGTGCGGTATTCGACGCCCTCCGGTTCCCACGTCGCGCCGCCCGTGTACCAGTCACTCCGGTTCCGGTTCAGCGCCGTCCCGATCGCGTTGATCTCCCACGTGTAGTAGTTCTTCACCTTCGCGGGATTCGGCGCGATGAAAATCTCGACGCAGTCGTCTTTCGAAACCGGGCCGTGCCGCTGCCGCTCGTACGCCGAGATGTGCTTGTCCCGCGCCAGCCACGAAACGTACAGGTACTCGTCATCCCACAGCAGCTTCGCAACGGTCTGTTCCTTCTCCCCGCTCACATGCCAGTGGAAGACAAAGTCGCCCATCGGCTCGGCATCCCGCCACGCGCTCTCGTCGAGTTTCCCGTCGATCACGATCGGTCCGGACGCGCGCTGTATCGTATAGCGCGCCTCCGGTTGCGCCGCGCAGACGGCGGCGAATACCAATGGGGCGAGGACCGGCAGTTTGGACATCGCCCCTCATCATATAAAACCGAAATCAGTGCGGGTCGAACAGATGCGCGATGTACGGGAATCCGTTCATCGCCAGCCGGCACGACGGCCCGTCGCCCCACCACCGCGGCGCATGCCATGTGTACGCCGGCACGTAGACGACATCGCCCTCCTCGGCGATGATCACCCCGACCTTCTCGATCGGATACCGGATCTTGCCCGACATAATCAGCCAGTACTCCGCCCCCTCCGGATGATAGTGCCCGCGCACCTTCTCATCGAGCGGCGGCAGCTTGCTGTTGTATCCGTAGATGAAGTTCGCCGTCCCCCGGTCGTCCTCGACGATCCGCTGCGTCCCCTTCAATTCCCCCCGATCCAGCTTCGCCGCAATCTCGTCGTAGGTCTGCATCGGCTGGTTCCCCCGCTGCCACTTGCCGATCTCCCGCGCCCGCACGTCCACCGCCATCCACTCATGCCCCGGCATCGCCGGCGCGTGCTTCGGGTCGAGGTACAGCGTCTTCGCTCCGGCGATGTTGGTCTCGAAGATCAGCGCCGGCTTCGTCCCCACCACCTCGTATTCGAAGATCGTCTGATACGGCACCTGCACGATCGCGCCCTTCTTCGCGACAAACGGCTCCTTCGTCTCGAACGAGAACCGCACCTCGCCTTCCATCACCACCCACCAGGCCCGCGTGTCCGGATGCATCGCCTTCGGGTGCCCCTGCCCGGGTTGCAGGTAAAGGTACTCGCTGCGCAGATGCTTGTCGTCGACGATGACCTCCCGCCACGACCGCTCACCCTTGTGCTTTGCCTTCAAATCGACAAGCTTCGTATGAGGCTTGTGCGGTCCCGTGTACACGGCCGGTTGCCCCTTCGGTGCGTAAAAGGTCTGCGCCGCCGCGCCTGCCGCGCTCAACGCGCCTAGAAAGATCCGTCGCTCCATAGCGCCCAGAATTCTATCCGCTTTCACAATCTCTTTACAATCCCCGAACAGTCCCCCGTCCCCGGGCTCCGCGCTAACAGGCAAGGAGCACGAAACACAATGAAACTCTTCCCCCTGATCCTCACCGCCGCTGCCGCCTTCGCGCAGTTGTCGCCGATTTCCTTCAACCCCGACCTCCGCTTGGGCCGCACCTACCGCGTCGCCCTCATGGGGGACTCCTTCGCCGCCGGCGAAGGTTCCCCCAACCGCACCGGCGCCCTCTGGAACTCCGACCCCTGCCACCGGTCGAATGAAAATGGCCGTTCCGCCGCCCTGCGCCGTCTGCAGAACGATATAGCCAACTCCGCCGGCATCCTTCCGGAACAACTGCAGTTCCTCGACGTCGCCTGCTCCGGAGCCACCATCAACGGCAATGTCCTCGGCGAAAACTACCGCGGCGTCACCCCGCTCACCCGCACCGGCCCCGGTCCCGTCGGCAGCCCGATTCCTTCCCAGGTCACCCAGATCAAGAACTGGCTCAACGGCGCCGAACTCGACGCCCTCGTCATCTCCATCGGCGGCAACGACATCGGCTTCGGCTCCGTCGTCGTGAAGTGCATGACGCCGCTCACCTCCTGCAAGGACGACGAGGCCCTCGAAACCCTCATCCGCCGCGGCCGCTTCGGTGACTCGGAGACTGTCGGACTGGACTTCCTCCCCGCCGCCTTCCAGACCATGAAGAACCGCTTCGATTCCGAACTGAAACCGAAAGCCGTCTTCGTCGTCGGCGTACCCAACCCCTTACGCGATCAGGATGGCCGCTACTGCGATCGCTACAACGACGGCGTCGGCATCATGCCCTCCAACCTCACCGATCCGCTCAACAGCCCCTACGTCGTCTTCTACGGCTACACCCTCGGCGTCGTCAGCCCCACCGAATTTGACCGCGATGAAGCCAAGTGGGTCGAGGACACCATGATCAACCCGCTCAACGCCACGCTCCAGCAGATCGTCCAGGGCTTCGCCGCCTCCAACTGGCACTTCATCGGCCACGACTTCATGCACCGCTACCACGGCCTCTGCTCGACGAAATCCTGGTACAACACCTTCAAGACCTCGCTCGAAACGCAGGGTGACTTCAACGGTATCGCCCACCCCAATCGCGAAGGCTACAAGGTCTACGACGCCTTCGTCTACCGCGCCCTGGCCCGCCACTTCGGCCGCCGCGTCCGCACCCAGCCCCGCATCGATCACGAAAACTTCCACATCGCCTACACCATCAACGGCACGGCGAAGATCATGCCCCCCTCGGAGTTCAATCTCAACGGTGACCGCATCTTCATCGGCGACAATTGGTCCGTCAAGTTCCGTGCCCTCGTTTTCCCCGCCGCTGA
>CAYMTH010000205.1:0-1191 GCA_964393235.1 uncultured Solibacteraceae bacterium
TGGGGGGGGGGGGGGGTGGCGGGGGGGGGGGGGGGGGGGGCGGCTGGGGACGCCGCTGGGGTTCGGCGGGTTCGGGGTGGCGCGGCTGGTGGCGGGGGGGCGGTGGGAGGAGGCGATGGGGGTATGCGCTCGGGTGGTGGGAGCGACGGCGGCGGTGGCGATGCTGGGGGTGACGACGCCGGTACCGGATCTGGTGGCGGCGGCGCAGCGGGTGGCGGGGCTGGGCACGCTGGCGGAGATCGGGCTGGTGACGTACCGGGCGATCGCGCAGGTGGGGCTGAGCGCGATGCGGCTGCGGCGGGGGCTGGCGCTGCGGGGACTGGGGATGCGGTGGGGCCGGGCGGCGGCGGTGAACGGGCTGTTTGCGGCGGCCTTGGGAGAGCGGTCGCTGGAGCAGGCGGTGCGATCGGAGCGAGGGCTGGCGGTGCGGGGGCTGGAGGGGCGGTTGCGGCTGCTGCCGCCGGCGGGGAGGGGCGAATGCTGACGGCGGAGGGGTTGCGGTACGGGTATGGGTTGGGGCTGGCGGCGCTGGCGGGGGTGAGTTTTGCGTTGGACGCGGGGGAGCGGGTGTTGCTGCTGGGGGCCAACGGGGCCGGGAAATCGACGCTGCTGGCGCACTGCAACGGGCTGTTGCGGCCGGCGGCGGGGGAACTGCGGCTGGAGGGGGAGGCGTACGATTACACGCGGGCGGGCCTGCGGCGGCTGCGGCGGCGGGTGACGACGGTACTGCAGAATGCGGAGGATCAGCTGTTCGGGGGGACGGCGGAGCAGGACCTGGCATTGGGGCCGCTGGAGGCAGGGGCGAGCGAGCGGGAGGCGCGGCGGGCGGCGCGGGAGGCGCTGGAGCGGTTCGGGGCGGCGCATCTGGCCGGGCGGCCGGTGCATGCGCTGAGCGTAGGGGAGAAGAAGCGGGTGGCACTGGCGGGGGCGACGATGACGCGGCCGGCGGTGCTGTTGCTGGACGAGCCGACGGCGGGGCTGGATGTGCGGGGTTCGGAGGCGTTGCTGGACGTACTGGAAGCGATCAGGCGGGAGGGGACGCTGATCGTGATGGCGAGCCACGACACGGCGGGGATGCTGCCGTGGGCGGACCGGGTGCTGGTGTTGCGGGAGGGCGAGCTGGTTTACGACGGGACGGCGGGACGTTTGGCGGATGGGTGGGTGGAGTTGACGGCGGGGTGCGGGTTGCGG
>CAYMTH010000205.1:1201-7786 GCA_964393235.1 uncultured Solibacteraceae bacterium
CGCCGGGGCAGGTGATGACCTGTCTCCGCTGGGGCTGCGGGCAGACGGCGAAGGGGCATCCGGCGGTGCCGGTGGAGTGGCTGAAGGCGGAGTGGCGGCGGCGGATGTTGCCGAAGGCGATTCAGTTGACGATCAGCGGGTGCCTGGGGCCGTGCGATGTGAGCAACGTCGTGTGCGTCTTCCGGGGCGCGACGCCGGAGTGGTATGGCGGGCTGAGCGAGATGGCGCATTACGAGGCGCTGGCGGACTGGGCGGAGGCGTCGGCGGGGGCCGGGTATGCGCTGCCGCTTCCCGAGTTACTGGAGCCGTTCCGGCTGGAGCGGTTCCGCGATCCGATTCCAACACTTATCGAGGTTTAACTTCCCAAATGACAACCATGACCAATACACGCGTTCCGGTGACGGTACTGACCGGATTTCTGGGTTCCGGCAAGACGACGCTGCTGAATCGGATACTGACCGAACAACACGGGAAGCGGATCGCGGTGATCGAGAACGAGTTCGGCGAGGTGGGGGTGGACAACGAGCTGGTAGTGAACGCCGAGGAAGAGATTTTCGAGATGAACAACGGGTGCATCTGCTGCACGGTGCGGGGGGACTTGATCCGGATTCTGGGGAACCTGATGAAGCGGAAGGACCGGTTCGACCACATCCTGATCGAGACGACGGGGCTGGCGGATCCGTCGCCGGTGGCGCAGACGTTTTTCGTCGATGACGAGATGAAGGAGAAGCTGGCGCTGGACGGGATCGTAACGGTAGTCGACGCCAAGCACATCTGGCTGCACATCGACGACGCGGAGGAGGCCAAGGAGCAGATCGCGTTCGCGGACGTGATCCTGCTGAACAAGATCGACCTGGTGCCGGGGGCGGAGGTGGACCGGCTGGAGGCGCGGATTCATCAGATGAATCCGGCGGCGCGGATCCACCGGACGCGGGATGCGCGGGTGGATCTCGACCAGGTACTGGAGATCGGGGGCTTCAATCTGGACCGGGCGCTGGCGGTGGATCCGATGTTTCTGGAGCCGGAGTATCCGTTTGAGTGGGGCGGGGTGTACGAACTGCCGGCGGGTACGCACGAGCTGCGGCTCTCGGAAGGGCCCGACCCGGCGATGCAGGCGGCGCTGCTGCCGGTGCGGGCGGCGGGATTCGGGGGGCTGGAGGAGGTGCAGCTGGAAGCGGTGTTGACGTTTTCCGACGAGGGGCGGGCGGTGGAGCCGGGGGAAGCGCTGACGCCTGGGAAGACGCTTTACGAGCTCCAACTGGCGGGCGGGGAGATGGCGTTCCGGATCCGCATCGAGACGGCGGGGGCGTATGCGCTATTCACGCAGCACCATCCGGACGAGTTTGGCGCGGCGGTGTTCGTAGACGGAGCGGGTGTGGTGGCGGCGGCGGCGAAGGAGTACAAGCCGGACCACGAGCACGACGAGGAGGTGAGTTCGGTGGGAATCACGCTGCCCGGAGACGTGGACAAGCGGAAGCTGAACGGATGGCTGCGGGGGGTGCTGAGGGGGATGGGGCCGGACATCTTCCGGATGAAGGGAATTCTGAGCATCCAGGGGGAGGACCACCGGTTCGTGTTTCAGGGGGTCCACATGCTGTTTGACGGGCAGGCGGACCGGCCGTGGGGGAAAGAGCCGCGGCACAACTCCTTAATTTTCATTGGGCGGAATCTGAACCGGAAGGCGTTGACGGAGGGATTCGCAGCATGTTTGGCGTGAAAAGCGAGGCGAAGTACGCGCTGCGGGCGGAGTGGACGGCGGAAATGGACGACCACGTGGTGGCGGCGGCGGGTTCGCCGGACGGCGGGGCGGTGGCGGCGGCGGAGGTCTCGGGTCCGATCCGGATCTTCGACGCCGGCGACGGGCGGGAGCGGGCGCGGATGGGGGGGCACCGGAACGGGACGACGGCGGTGAGCTGGCGTTACGATTCGGCGATGGTGGCGAGCGGCGGGCAGGACGGGTTGGTGCGGGTGTGGGACGCGCGGACAGGGAAGGAGTTGGCGGCGATGGAGGCGGGAGCGGGGTGGGTGGAGGCGGTGGCCTACGCGCCATACCGGAAGGATCTGCTGTTGACGGCGGCGGGCCGGACGCTGCGGGTGTGGACCAGCGAGGGGACGCTGGTACAGGAGTGCGAGGCGCACGGATCGACGATCAGCGGGATCGCGTGGCAGAGCGAGGAGCCGTATTTTTCGTCGATCTGCTACGGGCAGTTGGCACTGTTCCGGACGGGGCAGGCGGCGCCGATGCGGCGGTTTGCTTGGAAGGGGTCGATTCTGGCGATGGCGTGGAGCCCGGACAACAACCTGGTGGCGACGGGGAATCAGGATGCGAGCGTGCATTTCTGGTACCGGAAGTCGGGGCGGGACCTGGAGATGAGCGGGTATCAGAGCAAGGTGCGGGAGCTGGCGTGGGATGCGGGGAGCCGGTTGCTGGCGACGGGGGGAAGCCCGACGGTGATCGTGTGGGACTGCGGGGGCAAGGGTCCGGCGGGGAGCCGGCCGATCCAACTGGCGGGGCACCGGGAGTTGCCGAGCGCACTGGCGTTTCAGCGGAAGGGGGCGCTGCTGGCGTCGGGATGCCGGGGCGGGAAGGTTTGCCTGTGGCACCCGGCGCGGAGCGAGGCGATGCTGGCCTCGGCGGAGGTGGGGGCGGAGGTAACGCAGTTGATCTGGTCGCCGGAGGACACGCATTTGACGGTGACGACGGCAGCGGGGCGGGTGGCGCGGTACGCCGTATGAGAGAAGCGAGAGTGAGGGAGACAAAGATGACACACCGGATGCTGGTATTGGTCGTGGCCGCCACGGTGGCGGCGACGGCGCAGAGCAAGCGTGAGGGGCATGCCCATGAGCACGGGAAGGCGAAGCTGGGGATTGCCTTTGACGGAACGAACGGGAAGGCGGAGTGGGAGGCGCCGCTCGAGAGCATCACGGGATTCGAGCACGAGGCGAAGACTCCGGCGGATAAGAAGAAACTGGAGGAGGCCAAGGCGCTGGTGCGGGCGAGGTTCGGGGAGATGGTGCGGATGCCGGCGACGGCGGGTTGCAAGGTAACGGTGGACGACACGCACGTGGACCAGGAGGGGTCGCACCGGGACCTGCACACGAAGGCGACGATGGCGTGCCTGCGTCCGCCAACGGGAGAGATCCGGTTCGATTTTGCGCGGTTTTTCCCGGGAATCGCGAAGACGGAGGTGCAGTTCTTGAGCGGGGACAAGCAGGTGGGGGGAGAGGTGACAGCGGCGCGGCCGGTGTTGCGGATCGAATAGGGGAGAGGCGGGGAATGGGTTACTACGAGCAGGGCGCGGAGTTGCTGCACCAACAGTGCTGGTACTGGGGGCGCGACATTTTGTCGGCGCAAGGGAATCTGTTGTTGGCGGGCGGATTCGAGCGGACAAGGCCGCCGGAGGGGGTCACGGCGAGTTCGCGCTACGAGTGGCAATCGCCGTGCGGGTACCGCGTGACGCTGTGGGCGTTCGGGGTGGTGTGCGCGTGGGAGAACGAGCATGGGATCTATGTGAACCGGTATCAGTTTTCGCCGCGCTGGGTGGCGGCGCCGGCGGAAGCGGCGGGGCAGTGGAAAGCGGAGCTGTTTCAGGAGTTGCCGCCACCGATGACGCGGCAGCAGTTACGGGAGACGCGGCGGCATCTGCGGTGGCTGCTGCGGTGGCTGGCCGGGTACGAGGAAGGGATCTTGCAGCGGTACGGGGTGGCGTACCGGCGGGAGACGCTGGCGGAGTGGCCGCATTACGCGCTGCTGCCGGAGCGGGTGCCGCACTACTGGCGGGAGATGAGCTGGCACATTCCGGAGCCGGAGATCGCTTGGCGGCGCGGGGGCGGGTGCGGCGGTCGGGCTTTGGAGGCGCCACGAGCGGGGAAAGCGCGGAAGGAGGATTGGGCGGTCACGCGCCACCGGGCCCGGGGAGGATGAGGTGGGTGGCGTTGGGGGCGATATAGATTGGCTGGGAGTTCGACGGTGGGGACGGTGCGGCGGAGGGCGGGGCCGAGTTGGAGTTTCGATCGGCCGAGGTGGCGTCGATGAGGCAGTTGTGGTTGGGGAGCTGGTCGCGCGTGCGGGAGGGGGACGTTTCCGGGTGGGGTTGACGGCGGAGAAGGGTGAGGGTGGTGGATGGGGTGTTGCGGTAGGCCGCGGGGAGGTTGGAGTGCACGGGGCAGTTCCCTGCCCCGCACCGGGGTTATTGTTCGGCGTAGACTTCGATGCCGACGATTTCCTTGGATTCGACGCCGACGTAGATGGTGCCGTCGTGGTCGACGAGAGCGTTCTTGACACCCCACTTCTGGACCGGGACCAGGGGCGACGGCCAGTAGGTAATCAGTGTCCCGTTGTTGTTGTACTTCACGATGGCGTTGCGGTTGTCCTTGTCCCGGGCCGCCATGTAGACGTTGCCCCAACGGTCGCCGTTGATGGCGTGGGCGTGAGTGAACTGGTCCTTCTCTGGAACCGCGAACTCGAACAGATACTTGCCGTCTCCCGTGAACTTCTGGATGGAACCCCAGTAGTTGGACACGAAGATGTCCCCGTTGGCGTCCGCCGCCAAGCCATGGGGGTCCTGGAACTCCCCTGCCCCTTTGCCCGCCTTGCCCCAGTAGTGCAGGAGCTTGCCTTTGGGGTCGAAGACCATGACGCGGCTGTTATCCACGTCGACGGCGTAGAGTTTGTTGTCCTTGCCGAACTCGATGGCGTGGACGCGGAGCATGTCGCCGGGGGCGGTTCCTTTCTTACCGTACATACGGAGGAACTTACCGTTGGCGTCGAAGATCTGGATGCGGTAGTTATCGGCGTCGGCGATGACGATGTTGCCATCCTTATCGACCTTGACGTCGCGGGGCTGTTTGAACTGGGCCGTGTCACTGCCGAGGCCGTAGCCGAGTTCGCCGAGATAGCGGCCGTCGCGGGAGAACCGGTAGACGCGGTTGTCGAGGGCGTCGGTAACGAGGATGTTGCGATCCTTATCCCACGCGAAGCCGTGCGGGTCCTGGACCTTGCCGGGGCCCTTGCCACGCTCGCCGAAACGGCGGACGAACTGATAGCGAAGCGGTTCCTTGCCGACGATGACGGTGGCGAAGACGTGCCGCTTGCCGAGGACGCCGTGGATGTGGACTTCGCGGGGTTTGGGGATGGTCGCGGGGGCGGTGTAGAGGCCGTCGCGGGTGATTTTGCCGTAAGTCGCGTCGCCGCCGGGGGCGTCGTTGACGTGCCAGACGACGCCGCGCGCGGGGCGGCCGTCGATCTCGATTTTGAACTGCTGGGTCGCGCCGGGATCGAGCTGGGCGAGCGACGGCGAGACGACGGGCCGACCGGGGACCTGGGCTAGAGCCGCCGTCGCGAGGAGGGCGACGGCGGCGAGGGGCAGGCGGGACATGCGGATCTCCTTAGACGGCGCGATCGAGCGCGGCCTTGATACGGGCGATCTGGGCGGGCGTGCTGGGCGGCATGGGGGAACGGGGCTGGCCGCCCTGGCGGCCGCGGAAGGACATGGCGGTGCGGACGTTGGCGGGGAGGTTGGGCGCGTCGATGGCGTTCCAGAGGTGGAGGAGGTTGTTGTGGAGCTGGAGGGCGCGGGCGTGGTTGCCGGCGCGGACGGCTTCCCAGAGTTCGACGCACCATTCGGGGACGGCGGTGAGGATGGCGGCGACGGCGCCGACGGACCCGATTTGGAAGGAAGGATAGAGAAGGGCGTCGACGGCGGAGAGGATGCGGACTTTATCGGCGATGCCGGCCTGCTCGGTGAGGATAAGTAAGTCGGCGAGGGCTTTCATGTCGGAGGCGGATTGTTTGACGCCGATGACGCCGTCGACTTCTTTCAAGATACGGACGAGGAGGGGCGGGAGTAAGTAAGACTGGGGGACGACGTTATAGATGATGACGGGGAGGCCGCTCTGCTCGGAGACGGTGGAGAAGAAGCGGAGCATGGAGTCGTCGTCGGGGCGGAAGACGTAGTGGACGGGGGTGACCTGGAGAGCGGCGACGCCGAGGTCGGCGACGGCTTTGGCGCGCTCGATTGCGGCGCGGGTGGAATCGGCGATGATGCCGGCGATGACGGGGATTCGTCCGTTGACCTCTTCGACGGTCCAGGCGGTGATGCGGCGGGTTTCGTCGGGGGTGAGGGTGTGGCCTTCGCCGGTGGAACCGCAGACGGCGAGGCCGTGGACGCGGGCGGACTCGACCATGTGGCGCACTTCGGCGCGGTGGAGTTGTTCGTCGATGGAGTCGTCGTCGATGAAGGGGGTGACGAGGGGCGGGATGATGCCTTGGATGTTTTGGATGTTCATAGAGATTGGATAGAGCGGGCGGCGGCGGCGACGTGGCGGCCGAGGACATTGAGGGTGAGTTCGTCGAGGCGGGCGGTGGGCCCGGAGACGGAAATGGCGGCGACGGCCCCGTGGAGGGGGCCGGGGAGCGGGGCGGCGACGCAGCAGACGCCGGGTTCGTTTTCTTCGAGGTCGAGGGAGTAGCCGCGGTTGCGGATGATGGCGAGGTCCTGTTCGATGGCGGGGAGGGTGGCGAGGGTGGTGGGGGTGAAGGGGGTGAGGTCGGCCGTTGCGAGGATGGCGGAGGCTTCGGCGGGG
>CAYMTH010000205.1:7796-8175 GCA_964393235.1 uncultured Solibacteraceae bacterium
GGGGGGGGGGGGGTGGGGGGAGGGGGGGAGGGGGGGCGGGGGGGGTGGGGGGGAGGGGGGTAGGGGGGGGAGTTGGGGGGGGGGCGGGGGCTTGGGGGGGGGGGGGGGCGGAGAGGATGGCTTTGCCGAGGGAGGAGGAGTGGAGTGGCCAGCGGGTGCCGAGGTCGCCGCGGGTGTGGAGTTGGCGGGGGGATTCGACGGCGGCGAGGATGAGGACCTGGCCGGAGGAGAGGACGCCGAGTTTGGCGGTTTCGCCGGAGATTTCGACGAGGCGGTTGAGGACGGTGCGGGCGCGGGCGAGGAGGTCGTTGGAGCGGGCGTAGGTGAGGCCGAGTTCGAGGGCGCGGGGGCCGAGGCGGTAGAGGCGGGCGCGGGTGTC
>CAYMTH010000206.1:0-8171 GCA_964393235.1 uncultured Solibacteraceae bacterium
CCCTCCCCCCCCCCCTCGTCGGCGAGCGCGAAGCCTCCCTCGTCGTCCGCGCCAAGGAACTCATCGACCGCGTCGGCCTCACCCCCCGCATCGACCACTTCCCCGCCCAGCTCTCCGGCGGCGAAAAACAGCGCGTCGCCATCGCCCGCGCCCTCATCCGCCACCCCAAACTCCTCCTCTGCGACGAACCCACCGGCAACCTCGACGAAACCACCGCCTGGCACGTCCTCTCCCTCCTCGCCGAACTCCAGAAAGACCTCCAGTCCATCCTCGTCATCGTCACCCACTCCCCCTCCATCGCCGCCGAGCTCCCCCGCCAGTACACCATGCGCGGCCGCCACCTGGAGCGCACCGCCTAACCCATGACCCGGCGCGACCTCACCGAGCGAAGCCTCCGCCACTACTGGCGGACCAACGCCGCCGTCCTCGCCGGCCTCGCCATCGCCACCGCCACCCTCGTCGGCTCCGCCCTCGTCGGCGAGTCCGTCCGCAACTCCCTCCGCGAAATCGCCACCGGCCGCCTCGGCAACACCGGCACCGCCATCGCCGCCAGCCAGCCCTTCACCGAAGCCCTCGCCAAACGCGTCTCCCCCGACGCCGCCCCCGTCCTCTTCTTCGAGTCCCTCGTCAAGCACCAGGGCACCGGACGCACCGCCGCCAAGGTCCTCGTCTACGGCGTCGACGACCGCTTCTGGAACCTCCACAAACTCCCCAACCCCCTCCAGTCCGACCGCGACATCGTCTTCTCCGAACCCCTCGCCGCCGAATTCAACGCCCAGATCGACGAGGGCATCCTCCTCCGCATCGAAAAACCCAGCGAAATCCCCCAGGAATCGCTCCATTCCCGCAAGGAACAGGCCATCCGCACCGCCCGCTTCCGCTACCGCTCCTCCCTGCCCGATTCCGGCGTCGGCGGCTTCACCCTCCAGCCCCGCCAGGGCGCCGTCCGCGCCGCCTTCGTCCGCCCCTCCGACCTGCAAAAAGACCTCCCCCTCGACGGCCGCGCCAACCTCCTCCTCCTCTCCGACGAGCTCCGCACCGACCTCCAGCTCCTCGGCCACCTCCGCCTCGAAGACGTCGGCCTCCGCCTCACCCGCCCCGCCGCCTGCCGCTGCATCCAGCTCGAAAGCCCCTCCGGCCTCCTCCGCGACGACCAGGTCGAGCGCGCCCTCGCCGTCGCCAAACAGGACAACCTCCGGCCCGAAGTCTTCCTGATGTACATGGCCAACGCCATTCGTACCCCCGCCCTGTCCATCCCCTACTCCCTCGTCGTCGCCCGCGATACCGTCCCCGAAGGCACCATCGTCCTCAACGACTGGGCCGCCGCCCAGCTCGAAGCCAAGCTCGGCGACCCCGTCACCCTCGACTACTACCTCTGGAAGCAGGAAGGGCGCCTCCTTACCGAATCCGCCAAATTCATCGTCACCGCCGTCCAGCCCCGCGAACTCCTCGGCGACCGGCAGATGGCGCCCGAGTACCCCGGCATCTCCGACACCGAAAACTTCTCCGACTGGGATCCGCCCTTCCCCCTCGACCTCAACAAAGTCCGCCCCCAGGACGAAGCCTACTGGGATAACTACAAAACCACCCCCAAGGCCGCCATCAACCTTGCCGAAGGCCAGAAACTCTGGAAAACCCGCTTCGGCAAAGTCACTGCCATCCGCTTCTACTCCGCCGACGGCAACACCATCCCCACCCTAAACCTCACCCCCTCCACCGATCTCCCCCGCGACGGCATCTCCCTCCTCCTCCCCCGCCAGCAGGCCGAGGACGCCTCCCGCGGCACCACCGACTTCGGAGAGTACTTCGGCTACTTCAGCTTCTTCCTCCTCGCCTCCGCCCTCCTCCTCACCGCCCTCTTCTTCCGCCTCGGCGTCGAACAGCGGCTCAAGGAAATCGGCCTCTACCAGGCCCTCGGCTTCGACCGCTCCGCCGTCCGCCGCGTTTTCATCCGCGAAGGCGTCCTCCTCGTCGCCGCCGGCGCCGTCCTCGGCACCCTCCTCGGCATCGGCTACTCGGCCTTCATCCTCCACGCCCTCCGCACCTGGTGGGTCGACGCCGTCGGCACCACCAGCCTCACCCTCCACTTCGCCGCCGCCCCCTTCACCGCCGCCATCTTCCAGGGCGTCGTCATCGCCGTCATCATCATCTACGTCAGCCTCCGCCGCCTTCGCCACATGACCCCGCGCCAGCTCCTCGCCGGCGCCCGCCCGGAGACCATCGTCAAGACCCCCACCTGGATCCGCACCGTCGCCCTCTTCCTCCTCGGCGCCGGCGCCACTCTCGTCATCCTCGCCGCCCTCCGCCAGCTCGCCCCCGAGGGCGGCTTCTTCGGCGCCGGCTTCTGCCTCCTCACCGGCGGCGCCCTCTACTGCCGCCTCTGGCTCGAATCCCCCCGCCTCCAGCCCGTCGGATCCCTCCCCGACCTCGCCCTCGCCTCCGCCGCCCAGCAGCCCGGCCGCAGCTTCCTCACCATCCTCCTCATCGCCCTCGCCGTCTTCCTCCTCGTTGCCCTCGAAGCCTTCCGCCAGAGCCCCGGCCAGTTCGATTCCTCCAGACAATCCGGCACCGGCGGCTTCCCGCTCCTCGCCGAGTCCCAGTGGCCGATCTATCAGAACCTCGACACCAAAGAAGGCCGCGCCGCCCTCAACATCGACGAAGACTCCGTCAAAGGCCTCCGCGTCTCCCCCTTCCGCGTCCGCCCCGGCGAAGACGTCAGCTGCCTCAATCTCTACCAGCCCACCCGCCCCAAAATCGTCGGCGTACCCGCTGCCTTCCGCGCCGAAAACCGCTTCCGCGTCTCCCCGGATAACGCCTGGACCCAGCTCGGCGCCACTCTCCCCAAGGGCCTCGTCCCCGCCATGGTCGACGCCAACACCCTCCAATACGTCCTCCACAAGAAGGTGGGCGAAACGATCGAAATCCCCTCCGGCGTCGAACCCATCCGACTCCAGGTCGTCGGTACCCTCTCCGGCAGCCTCTTCCAAAGTGAAATCCTCATCGCCGAAGAGCACTTCCTCCGCCTCTTCCCCGAGGAACAGGGCCATCGCTTCTTCCTCCTCGACGCCCCCGAAGCCATGTGGGGCATGGTCACCACCACCCTCGAGGACTCCCTCACTGACTCCGGCTTCGACGTCTCCCCCGCCGCCGACCGCCTCGCCCAGTACCACCGCGTCGAAAACACCTACCTCTCCACCTTCCAGGCCCTCGGCGCCCTCGGGCTCCTGATCGGCACCATCGGACTGGCCGCCGTCCTGCTCCGCAACGTCCTCGAACGCCGCCGCGAGCTCGCTCTCCTCCGCGCCGTCGGCTACACCTCCCGCGAAGTCATGGCCGTCGTCTTCATTGAAAACGCCGCCCTCCTCGCCGCCGGACTCGCCATCGGCGCCGTCTGTGCCCTCCTCGCCGTCAGCCCCGCCCTCGCCCAGCGCGCCCACGCCCTCCCCTTCGCCAACCTCGGCCTCCTCCTCGCCGCCGTCGCCCTCATCGGCCTCGTCGCCACCCTCGCCGCCACCCGCGCCTCACTCCACTCGCCTTTGCTCGCCTCCCTTCGCTCGGAGTAGCATGAATTTATGAAACTTCGCCTCGCCGCGGCGCTCTTCGCGCTCGCCCTCCCGGCCTGTGCCCAGCAAAACCAGAAACAGGTCGAACTCGGCCGCTATCTCGTCGAGAACATCGGCCAGTGCGCCGGTTGCCATACCCCCAAGCTCCCCAACGGAGAACTCGACAAGTCGAAGTGGATGAAAGGCGCCATCCAGGACATCCAGCCACTCGGTACCCCGCCCGCCAACTGGCACAAGACCTCGCCCGATCTCACCCCCTCCGGCAAACTCTGGGCCAAGTGGGGCGAAGGCGCCCTCATCAAGTACCTCACCACCGGCCTGACGCCCTCCGGTAAGCCCGCCGGCCCGCCCATGCCGATGTACAAGTACTCCCCCGAACACGCCGAAGCCGTGCTCGCCTACCTCAAATCCCTCAAATAACCCGGCTAGTGCTGCGCCATGTCGACGCAGCCATAAAGCCAGTTATCGTCGAACTCGCTCGCCTCGGCCGCCACCAGGCGGCCGGCGAAGCCGTATAGATTGCGTTCGTGCAGCACCGGGTTCCCCTGTCCCCGCTGCGCTCGCGTCACCCGCAGCCGCCGGTCTCCCGCCGTCAGCACCTGCGGGCCCGCCGCAAGTGGAATAAACCGCAACTCCTCCCCGGTCACCCGCAACCCCTCCACCACCGATACGATCGCCACCACGCCCTTATAGACCATGCGTGCCCCCCGCCCGCGGCGTGTAGATCTGCATGTTCCCGTGCTTCGCGTTCGCCTCGAAATGCGTCGTCACGAACTCGTGCAACTCCCGCAAACGCAGCTTCGCCGGGTCCGACGACGGCCACATCCGCATAAACTCCTGCTCGGCGATGTCCATGTAGAGCACCTTCGTCGGCGGCTTCTTCTGCATCTCCGCGATCGCCACCCGCTCGTCGGCCACCGTAAACAGCCCCGGATGCAGATAGCAGTACCGGGACACCGCCTTCCCGCCCGTCAGCACATAGGCGATCGGCGGATACGGGTACACGAACAGCCGCTCCCCTGGCTTGATATTGGAAGTCAGCCACCGGACCGTCTCCACGGACTCCTTATCGGTCCGCACCGCCCCGAACGGCGTCTCCACCAGATGCGTATCCAGTCGGTGCACGATCGTGCTGAATAAAAACAGCAGCGCCATCGCCCCGGCGACGAAAGCCTTGCCAAGCGCCTCTTGCGTCCCGCCGGCACCATCGCCCACCGCGCCCGCGGCAGATACGACGCGGCAATCGGATAAAACAGCGGCACCGCGAACACCAGATGCCCCACGTCGTACCGCGGCGTCACCGCCGCGATCATCGACAGTCCGCACACGAACAGAAACCATCGCGCCCGGTCCCCGTGCCGGATCAGCATCGCCCCGCACAACGGCGGCAGCCAGACCGGCACCGTCAGCACCGCCACGATCCCCAGCCGCAGCCCCCACTCCAGAGCCCCCGACGCCCCTTCGAACAGCGCCGGATACCCGCCGATTACCGACCCGTACGGCATCCGGTTCACGTCCGTGTAATTCGACTTCACCCACAGCAGATTCTGAATGTACGGCACCAGCGACCCGTTGATCGCCATCGCCACAACCCCCGCCACCGCGCCCGCCGCGCCCCCCGCAATCACGCGCCACGGCGACTGTCCCACCAGCATCGCCGCCCCCACCGCCGTCAGCGCCGTCAACGCGAAAATCGGCGTCGCCCATACCGACAACGCCAGCAACACCCCGCCCAGCACCGGCCGCCCCCGCCAGATCGCCACAATGCCGCAAATCGCGTAAGTGTCCGCGTCCCAGCGGTGATTGTTCGTCATCATCGCCGCGTCCGCCGCGTTCCAGATCAAAAACAGCCCCGCCCCCACCGCCGCCGACACCCGGTCGGCCAGCTCGTGCGTGACGAAATACACCACCGCCGTCAGCACCGCGATCTGCGTCACCAGTATGACGTGCGCCGTCACCAGCGACGTTCCCAGGACCTTGAACGCCAGCGCCAGCAGCCAGTACGACGCCGGGCCCGTCAGCCCGAACACGTCCCGGTACAGCACCTCGCCCTCGGCGATCCGCGCCGCCTGCGACAGGAAGATCCCCTCGTCGTTCGTCAAAATCAGACGGTTCCCCGCCAGCCACCAGACGTAGGCAAACGCCACGGCAAAAACGAACAGAACGCTCTTGGTCAAGCGCGACAACGCCATGCCCCTCTATCGGCGCAATGGCGGAGTTTCTTTATGCCTTCCGTCCCACCGCCACGCACCGGATCCCCGCCGGGAACGGCACCCGGTACCGCAGCGCCTCCTCCACCCGCATCACAAGGTTCATCACCGGATTGCTCCGCGCCATCGCGATATTGGCCTCGACGATCTTCAACTGCTCCGCGTCCGGCAGGTCCAGATACTTCTGATTCCGCTTCTTCGTCCACGCAAACGGCGGATACAGCAGGCAGCCGATGTGCGACGCGTCTTCGACAACAAACCCCGCCCCTTCCAGCAACCGCCGCAGCCCGCCCAACTCATAACGCCGGAAATGCATCAACTGTTTGTCGTAAACGTCGTACAGCCCCGGCCCCGCCGGAACTTCGATCACCGCCACGCCCCCTGGCTTCAGCATCCGCCATACCTGCTTCGCAGCCAGCGCATCGTTCTCGATATGTTCGAACACGTTCAGCAGCACCGCCGCGTCCAGACATCCGTCCGGCAGCGGACACGTCGTCAGGTCGAACTGCAGCAGCGGCCACTCCGGATGCGCCTTCGCCAGCGCCCGCAGCGGTCCGGCCACGTAATCGGCCCCGATCACCTCCGCCCGCGGAAACGCCGCCTTCAAATCCCGCACCATGAATCCCGAACTGCAGCCGATGTCCATGATCACCGCCCACTCCGCCTTCACCCACTTCGCAACCCGCGAAATAGCGCACCGCCGCGAGGCGATGTCGATATAGTGCTGATCCCCCGCCGCACCCTCGTGAAAGCTCGTCAACTCGTCGGTCCACCCCGAGTCGTTGATCGCATATCCCAGCACCGGCTCCACCGTCCCGCCCACCGCGAACCCGCGCCCGGTCCACACCGGCGCGGCTCCGCCCGGCGTCACCGGCGGAAGAGCGATCGGAAACGTAGCATCCATAGTCCCTAGTCTATCGGCAGCAATCCCGGTTTCCCCTTAGACCCCGCCCGCAATTTTCACCGCGCCTCCCCCAGCAGCTTCCGGTACGTCTCCTTCGCCTCGTCGTAGGCCCGCTTCATCTCCCCCTGCTCCGTCAACCGGATCCGCCCCGCCTTCTGGTCGTAGCACTTCTCCACCGCCGCCAGGCACCATTCGATGCTCTCCTTCACCCGCACCGGCTGATCCCCCACCGTCACCCAAACCGGATTCGTGTGCGACGACGGCAGAATCCGTAGCGCCACCCAAGCGCTCTTGTCGATCTTCACGTCGAACGCCACATCCCGCAACTGCCCGTCGGCCGCGATCTCCTGCCGCGCCACCACCTGCCCGTTCACCAGCAGTTCCAGCGGCGCCTTCCGCGTGTTCCCGATCCGCGCCCGTTCCAGATCCCAGTACGGCTTCTGATCCGCCCGCCGCTTCCGGATCTCCTCGTCCGGCTTCTCCCCCAGCAGCGCCGCGACCTTCGCCTTCACCTTCACCGTCCCCGGCGCCGCCAGCTTCACCGTCGAGTCCCCTTCCCCCATCGCCACGTTATTCACCTGAAAATCCAGTAAGTGGCTCTTCCCGTCGGAGACGTAATTCCGCCCCTCCCGGATCCCGAACACCCAGTCGCCGTAGTCCAACTTCGGCTGCCGCACATAGCTCCGCCCCAGCCCGACCTTCTCCCCGTAAATACAAGGAAAATCCGTCTCGCCCGAAATCCGCGCCCGGTACCCCGCGTTCAGCGTGTGATACCAGATATTCAACTCCCAGTGATACGGCGTATCGACCGTCGAAATAAAGTCGGTCAACCCCTTCGTCACCGTCACCACAAACTCATTTGCCCCGATCCCGTCAAACGGCGGCAGCTCCTTCGAAGGCAGCTTCGTGTCGTTGATCTGCAAGCCCCACCCCGAGTGCGCGTACCCGGTCACCGCCCCCTGCTTCTTCGCCCACTGCATGATCGGCAGCCCCCACGTCGGCCAGTCCTCGATCCGCTGCGTCCCCGGGTAATCCTGCTCTTTCAACCCGAGCAGCACGATATGCCCCGTGTGGCTCGACGGATGCCCGCTCACCTCCACGTCGTACCGGATCCGGTTGTCCATCGTCGAAACGGCGTTGTCCTTCCCCTCGAAGAAGGTCTTCTGGAAATACCACCCCGGTCCCCAAGTCAGCACCGAGCCGATCTTCAGGTCCTCGCCCGTCACGTGCCGCATCATGTCCTGCGGATACACGCCCTCGGTCGGCCGTTCATAATGAGCGCACCCGGCCGCGTGGATATGGTGGTCGCCCGAAATCCAGCCCATCTTCGCCGGGTCGATCCACCGCTCGAGCGCGAACGCCAGCTCCTGGTCCGCCGTCGACGTAATCGCCACCTTCCGCGTCTTCGTCAGATACTCCGGCCCCCGGCCATATTGAACCGTGTACGAACCCGGCGGCAGCATCACGTGCTCCCCATCGGCCCGGTACACCTGC
>CAYMTH010000207.1:0-5804 GCA_964393235.1 uncultured Solibacteraceae bacterium
TGGCGGCGGCTCCGGCGGTGCCGGCTACGACATCGGCGGCGGTGCGGGAGGGGGTTTTCGCGGTGGAGACGGCGATCCGTTTGGGGCGTCTGGCGCCGGGCGAGTACGTGTGCCAGCTGACCGTAGTGGACCCTGCGGCGCAGCGGTTCGAGGTACGGCGGACGCCGGTGACGATCGTTCCGTGACCCGTTTGGTACAATAGTAGGTATGACCCCCTACTAATTTCCCTGGAAAGGGGCTTATCCGCCTCAGCGAATCCGCGCAACATTTCGCGCGGGAACGGATCTACAAAGAGATTCGGAATAAACGACTGAACTTGAGGTGTTCGATTTGAAACGAAGGTTGACCACTGGTCTGATGTGGTGCTCGATGCTATTTTCTCCCTGCGCCTGGTTGCATGCGGCGCCGATCGTGGAGCCCCAGGCCAGCCAAGACCCCCGCTTCCGGCGGATCAAGGCGTATTTTAAGCGGAAGTCCGCACCGTTGGAACGCTATGCGGCGGATCTGATAGCCGCCGCCGATCTCTACCAATTGGACTGGCGCCTACTGCCAAGTCTGGCGATGGTAGAGAGCAGCGGCGGCAAGGTGTACGCAAACAACAACGTCTTTGGCTGGGACTCCTGCAAGCAGAAGTTCCCCAGCATCCAGGCAGGAATCCACACCGTCGCCGAGCGGTTGGCGAAATCGCCGTACTACCGCGGCAAGAGCCTGGAAGGGAAGCTGAAGGCGTACAACCGGAATCCGCGGTACGCGGCGACGGTGAAGCGCGTCATGGCGCAACTGGCCGCGGAACCGCTGTTGTAATCGTCAGCCGATTACACGGACTCCGAAGTAGAGACCACCGAACACGAGCACACTGGCGGCGGCAACGGCAAGCCACAGCATCATGCGCTCTGAGTTCGACGTCTGCTCTTTGGCGTCCTTTTTCATGGTGTCGTCGAGGCTGTCAAACATGGGAGACCTCCTTAGGTCAGCGCCTACATCTTGGAGTTATGAGGCCGGAGCGGTCTCGCCAGGTGACCCGTGCGGTTTATGAAGGGGTAAGAAGCGCGGGTCGCGGGGCGTTCTTTCAATTTGAGAATACACCCGATGGCGAGCGGCGCAGCACAATTATTTTTTGTTTCTTTTCAACGAGATAGAGCTAAAGCGGGGCAAAACCAGGGGAAAACCGGGAACTAAAGCAGGTTTAACGGAGTCCGAGGGTTGCTGAGGAGTTCGGTAAAGGCCTTCCAACGGGCGGCGGGATCTTCGCCGGCGGTTTTGGCGACCCAGGCGGCGACGAGGTCTTCGCCGAAGGAGTAGTTGATGATGTAGGTCCGGTTCTCATTGAAGAAGCGGAGGCGGCGTTCGGCCATGGCGCGGGACTGGAGGGAGAAGCGCTGGAGGAATTCGACGGTTTCTTCGGCGTTGCGTACGCCGTCGAGGTAGGTCCGGGCGGCGTGGATGGGGGCGTGGCGGAGAGCGCGGACGAGAGTGGAGACGTGGTGCTGTTCGGCGGCGAGGGCGGGATCGAGGCCGGCTTCCTTAAAGAGGACGTCGCGTTTGAAGGCGAGGCGTTCTTCGCCCGCGATGACGAGGCCGGCGCCGAAATCGGCGGTGCCCTCGGCGATGAGCGACTGGGGGCTGAAGAGGGGATAGACGCTGTACTCCCGCCACCCTTTTTCCTGCACGAGGCGGGTTTCGAGGAGCGCGTTGTAGACGTGGTGGCCGGGGTAGCCTTCGTGACAGGCGAGATGAATGATGCGGTCGATGCCGATGGGCTGATCGATATTGACCTGGATGACGGAGCGGGCGGAGCCTTTGTACCAGTTGTAGGCGCTCCAGGCCTTATCCTTGACGTACTCGACGGTGAAGTTCTCGCCGGCGGGGAGGTTGGGGATCCACTTTTTCGTGCGGGTACGGGCTTCGGCGATGGCGGCTTTGAAGACGCGGTCGACGCGATCAGCGGGGATGGCGAAGCGGGCTTCGAATTTAGCGAAGCGCTCCTCGATGGGGCCGGGGCCGGGGATCGCCTTTTCGATGGCGGCGCGGCCGGTTTCGAGTTCGGTGAGGCTGACGGGCGGGGGTTCCACCTCGTAGAGCATTTTGGCTTCGGTATCGAAGGAGAACTTTTCGCCGCGGAGGAGGCGGATGCGGGAACCGGCGGCGCGGGTCTGGACGAGCAGGTAGTTCTGGCGGTAGGTGTCGCCGCCGACGAACTGGGCGATGGCGTCGCCGAGCGTGTTGGCTTCGGTGGCGAGGGTTTCGAGGGGCTGTTTGGCCGGCTTCCACTCCTCGGGGCCGTAGTAGGCGTCGACGTAGTTCGGGTCGTGGTGACCGATACCGAGGATGAGCTTGACGTAGCGCTCGGCGAGCTGGTTCATTTCGGCGGCCTTATTCTTCGAGCATCCGGCGGCGGCGAGCGCCCAGAGGGCGTGGCGGCGGGTGAGCATGGGGTTACTTGTCGAGTCCGAAGCGATCGATGAGGCGGTAGAGGGTTTTGCGTTCAATACCGAGGATTTTGGCGGCCTTACTTTTGTTGCCGCCGGTGGCGGCGAGCACTTTGCGGATCTGTTCAACCTTGGCGTCTTCGAGGGTTTCGCCGGCCGAATCCTTGCCCTCGCTGTCGGCGATGGCTTCGCGGACGGCGGATTCGTCGATGCGGCCCTGCGGGGCGAGGATAACGAGGCGCTCCATGAGGTGCTGCAACTGGCGGACATTGCCGGGCCAAGTGTGGGAGTCGAGGGTGCGGACGCCGCTTTCCGTTAAGATGGCGCGGGTCTGGTAGCGGGAGTTGTAGCGGTCGAGGAAGGTCTGGGCGAGGAGGGGGACGTCGCCGCGGCGTTCGCGAAGGGCGGGGAGGTCGATGCGGACGACGTCGAGGCGGAACCAGAGGTCCTCGCGGAACTTGCCCTGTTCGACGAGCTGGCGCACGTTCTTGTTCGTCGCGGCGACGATGCGGACATCGATGGGTTTGCCGCGGGGGGAGCCGAGGGGGCGGATCTCGCGTTCCTGGAGGACGCGGAGGAGCTTGGCCTGGAAGTTGAGGTCGATGTCGCCGATTTCGTCGAGGAAGATGGTGCCGCCGTTGGCGGATTCGAAGACGCCCTGGCGGTCGCGGTCGGCGCCGGTGAAGGAGCCTTTGAGGGCGCCGAAGAGTTCGCTTTCGAGAAGCGACGGGGGGATGGACCCGCAATCGACGGCGACGAAGGGCTTTTCGGCGCGGCGGGAGTAGCGGTGGATGAGGCGGGCGATCAGTTCCTTACCGGTGCCGGTTTCGCCTTCGACGAGGAGGGTCGCATCGGTCGGGGCGACCTTGGCGAGGATCTTAAAGATCTCGACCATCTGGGCGGAGGAGCCGATCATCTCGGTTTCCGGGATATCGTCGATGCGGGCTTCCTTCTCCTCGGATTCGGCGAGGGAGGCCTCGGCGCGGCGAATCTTTTCGACCATGTCGTCGAGGTCGAAGGGCTTGGCGAGATAGTCGAACGCGCCGCCGCGGGTGGCGGCCATGACGGTTTCCATGGACCCGCGGCCGGACATGAGGATGACGGCGCAATCGGGATTGGAGGAGCGGGCGGCGTTGAGCACGTCGAGCCCGGTGCGCTCGTCGAGATAGATATCCGACAGAACGATGGGGTAGTTGCCGTCCTGGAGCTTGGCGATGGCCTCGCGGGTGGACCCGACGGCATCGACATTGAAGCCCTCAAGTTCCAGACACATCACGATGTTGTTTCGGACGGCGTTATCGTCTTCGACGACGAGCAAGCGCTGCAAAGTTACTTCTCCGATTCCGGCCCAATGGACGGGGTTGAGATGGTTGCCGGTACTTTCATCGTAAAGCAGGAGCCCTGTCCGGGGGAACTTGTTACTTCGAGGCGGCCGCCGTGGTGGTTAATGATCTGCTGCACGATGGAGAGTCCGATGCCGGTGCCGACTTCGCCGGACTGTTCGGCCTTTTTGGTCCGGTAGAATTTTTGTCCGATCTTTTTGAGCTCGTCGGCGGTCATACCGATGCCCTGGTCCTGCACGGCGACGTGGAGCACGCCCTCGTGTAAAGACGCGCTTACGTCGACGCGCGTTTCGGCGGGGGAGTATTTGACGGCGTTGGTGAGGAGGTTATAGACGGCGTACTCCATGAGCTCCTTGTCGCCGAGGACGGTGGCGGGGACGGTTTCATGGAGCTGAATGGCGATGGACTTGCGTTCGGCGAGGGGGCGGACGCGGTCGACGCAGCCGGTGACGATGGCGTCGATTTCGAAGGGCTCCTTTTTGAGGTCCATCTGGCCGGCGGAGAGGCGCTCGACGTCGAGGAAGGTCTGGATCATGCGGGCGAGGCGTTTCGATTCGGCGTGGATCTGCTGGGAGAGCTGTTTTTGTTTCTCTTCGCTGAGCTTGTAACGGTTCATGAGTTCGCTGGAGCCCTGGATGGCGGAGAGGGGGGTGCGCATCTCGTGGGTGACGAACTGGATGGCCTGCTGGTAGCGGGAGCGTTCGCTTTCGGTGAGGGCGAGCTGGTGGCGGGTGCGGAAGTACTGGAAGACGGCGGCGCAGGTGACGGCGAACCAGGCGGAGGCGGCGGGGGCGACGTAGGGGTAGATGACGTCATTGAGGAAGAAGACGTGGGGGAGGGCGTGGGCGGTGAGGATGAGGGCGGCGCCGAGCGCGTAAGCCGGGGTGCCGGTCCAGCGCTGGAAGAGGGCGCCGGCGATGGCGATGAAGGCGAGGGAGAGGATGAGGACGAGAGAGGGAGAGGCGTCGGAGAGGAAGCGGCCCTGCGCGATCGTCTCGAAGGCGTGGGCGTGGATCTCGACGCCGGGCATGGGGCGGAGGGTGTTGTAGGGCGTCATCATGCGGTCGCGGGTGGCGGACTGGGCGGTGGCGCCGACGAACACGACTTTGTCGCGGAAGGCGGCGGCGGCGCGGGGGTCCTCGAGAACCTGGCGGAGGGAGACGTGGGGGAGGCGGGACTGCTCGTTCGGGTCGGGCGGGAGGTAACGGATCCGAAGGAGGCGGCCGTGAGCGCGGGGGGCGGGAATATGGACGCCGGCGACGTCGAGGCCTTCGGGGGATTCGGTGACGGAGGCGCTGCGGGCGGCGCGGAAGGCTTCGAGGGAGAGGGCCCAGTGGCGTTCGCGGGCGCCGGCCTTTTCGAGCGGCATGTGGCGGCTCATGCCGTCGACGTCGGGTTCGGCGTGGACGTGGCCGAGGTTTTTGGCGGCGTCCAGGAAGAGCGGCTGGGGGAGTTTCCAGCGGGGGCCGGGGAGGAGTTCACAGGGAAGGATGATCGGCGCGGCTTTGCGGAGGGCAGCGGCGAGGCGGGCGTCTTCGGCGGGCTGGCCGGCGTCGACGAGCACGACGTCGAGGGCGATGACCTTGGGCTTCGCGGCGGCGACGATTTCGAGCGCTTCGGCCATTTTGGAGCGCAGGTCGCGGACACCGCGGGTGAGTTCGTAGGAGTCCTCATCGAGGGCGAGGATGGCGGATTCGGTGGGCCAGGGAGTGGGCTTGTGGACGCGGAAGAGCCAGTCGGCGGCGTAGTTGTCGATTTGCGCGGCGAGGGGGGTCCAGCTGGCGAGGAGGGCGACGAGGCCCGCGGAACCGACGGCGAGCCAGTAGGTTTTACCGCTGTCGCGCATGGAGGAATTTTTCGATGTCGGCGGGCTCGGACGGGAGGGCGCCGGTGAGGAGGCGGCCGCCGGTTTCGGTGACGAGCACCATGTCCTCGATGCGGACGCCGATGCCTTCCTCGGGGATATAGATGCCGGGTTCGATGGTGATGACGTTGCCGGCCTGGAGGGGCTGGGTGGGGGGGCCGGGGTCAT
>CAYMTH010000207.1:5814-8160 GCA_964393235.1 uncultured Solibacteraceae bacterium
AAATAGGGGGGGGGGGTTGGGGGGGGGGGGGGGGGGCGGCGGGGGGGGGTGGGGGGGGGGGGCCGGGGTCGTGGACGTCGAGGCCGACGTGGTGGCCGAGGCCGTGGGTGAAGTACTTGCCGAGGGGTTCGCCCTTGAGGGTTTTGCCGTGGGTGTTGATGTAGTCGTAGGCGATCTTGTGGAGGCTGTTTTCGACCTCCTTGGCTAGGCGCATGCCGGGCTTGACGGCGGCGATGGCGGCGCGCTGGGCGCCGAGGACGATCTCGTAGATTTCGCGCTGGCGGGGGGAGAACTTGCCGTTGACGGGGATGGTGCGGGTGATGTCGGCGGCGTACATGGAGCATTCGCCGGCGACGTCCATGAGGAGGATTTCGCCGGAGTCCATGCGGCGGTCGTTGCGGTTGTAGTGGAGGATGGTGGAGTTGGGACCGGAGCCGACGATGGGGGGATAGGAGCTGCGTTCGCAACCGGCTTCGAAGTAGACGTTGGTCATGGTGGCGCTGATCTGGTATTCGAAGAGGCCGGAGGCGGCGCGGCGCCAGGCGGCGAGGTGGGCCTGGATGGAGACGTCGGCGGAGCGCTGGATGAGGGCGAGTTCGGCGGGGGATTTGAACTGGCGGAGGGGGAAGATGATGGACGCGGCGCTTTCGACGGGGCGGGCGCCGACGAGGCGTTTGAGCGGGGACTCGCGGTCGAGCGAGACGAGGCCGTAGATTTTGGCGGCGGTTTCGAGTTGCTGGAAGAGTGTCAGTTCGAAGCGCGTGGTGGGGAGGACATTGGCGAAGCCGGTGGTGGCGGCGGCGTTGGCGTCGCCGGGGACGAGCTTGGGGCCGGTGTAGCGTTCCTTGATCTCGTTGCGCGGGGGGAGGAAGAGGTACTCGTCGCCTGCGGTGAGCAGGAGGATGGCGCCGGGCTCGGACCAGCCGGTGAGGTAATAGAAGTTGGCTTCCTGGAAGAAGCGGCTGCGGAGGTCGCCGCGCTCGTCTTCGGTGGCACCGAAGAGGGCGAGGACGGCGTTGTCCTTTTTGAGTGTGGCGCGGACTTTGGCGCGGCGTTCGCGGTACTCGCCCGGTTGAATGGAGGGCGTATCGGCAGCAAAGACGGCAGCGGACGCGAGGCCCAGAATCGCCCAAATCCGGGGGAACATGTACCAACTATACCCGTGCGGCAGCATGCAAGTCCACGAAGCTCAATCAGGACAATGCTTTAGGCCTTTTCCGCGCGATGTGTCCGCGGCGCGACCGTGTGCGTTACTTGAGTTCGGCGATCATGCCGTCAAGAGAGAGGCGGGCCTGCATGGCGCCCCAGCCGAAGTTGGCGGTCATGAACTGGCCGATTTCGTCCCTGGATTTGCCGAGGCGGACCTGTTCGCGGGCGGCGGACTGGAGCTTGACCAGGTTGTCGCGGTACTTCTGGAGGTCGGCCTTGGTCTGGACGGGACCGTGGCCGGGGATGACGGTATCGAAGTCCATCTTCAGGATGGCATCGAGGGTTTTGGTGAATTCGACGAGGCTGCCGCCGTTGGGGTAATCGATGAGGGGAGTGGCGCCGGCCATGAGGTCGCCGGTGTGGATGGCGCGGCGGGCGGGAAAGAAGATGACGGCGTCGCCGTTGGTATGGCCGCGGCCAAAGTGGCGGACGATGACGTCCTTGCCGCCGATGGAGAGTTGGGCTTCGTCGGCGAAGGCGATGCGGGGGACGCCGGGCATTTTGCCGGAGATCATGTTGGCGCGCGCATTTTTGTGGAGGAGCAGTTCGGCGCCGGCGGCGAGCATTTTGGCGTTGCCGCCGCTGTGGTCGCCGTGGTGGTGGGTATTGATAACGTAGCGGATGGGCGTAGCGGTGATCTTCTTCACGTTGGCGAGGATCTCTTCGTGGTGGCGGTCGAACTTGTCGTCGATGACGATGGCGCCTTCATCGGCCAGGTAGATGGCGACGTTGCCGCCGCCGCCTTCGAGGTTGTAGAGATCGGGGGCGACCTTATTGAGCACCAGGGGCGGGGGCGGCTGGAGGCCGTTGCCCTGCTGCGTGAAGGCGGTCCAGGCGCCGCCGAGGGCGAGAGAGGCGAAGACGAGACGGAAGGCGGTCAGTTTGGTCATGGTCGTCCTTGAAATTCGATTCTTCCCAGTTTAGGCCGGATGACGTGTGCCTCCAGATCTTTCCCAATTTGTATCCGAAGTTGCCGATAAGAGTTTGGCGGAGGGCATGGAAGAAAAATGCTCTCCGGTCTGAGAAATGTTTCTCCACCGACACACTGTGTCTTTGTAAAGGTTCGTCAGTCTCCTATGCGCACTTCCCTTCTCCTTCTGGCCACCGCGACCATCTCCCTCCTGTCTCAGACACAGG
>CAYMTH010000208.1:0-4298 GCA_964393235.1 uncultured Solibacteraceae bacterium
AAGACTGGCGTCTTCTACGTCCCGGTAACGAAGATTCAGACGTTCCCGGACGCGCTTCAGGCGTTGGCCTGGTTCATCCATGATGTTAGGTAGCTCCTCAACAATTCCGGCTGATCGAAAAAGACCCGCGAACGAGTCGTATAGTGGAGTTAAGCAGCGACCCATTTTAGCACCGGCGAAAGCGAAGAAACATCGAATAAATATTGAACTTGTTCTGATTTCAGAACAGAGATTCGAGGAACATGGAAAAAACGAAAATTGTGGTTGGGATCACCGGAGCGTCGGGGTCCATATTGGGGTGGCGGCTGCTGGAAAAACTACGGGCGGTGGGGGTGTGGAGTCGCACCTGGTGATGAGCCGGAGCGGGGAGCGAACGGCGTGGCTGGAGATGGGGAAACGGGCGGCGGATTTTCGGGAAATGGCGGATGTGTACTATCCGCAGGAGGATATCGGGGCGCGGCTGGCGTCGGGGAGCTTTCAGACGCACGCGATGGTGGTGGCGCCGTGTTCGATCCATTCAATGGCGGCGATCGCGCACGGGATCACCGACAACCTGATTACGCGGGCGGCGGACGTGACGCTGAAGGAGCGGCGGCGGCTGGTGCTGATGGTGCGGGAGATGCCGTTTCACGTGGGGCACCTGCGGACGATGGTGCAATTGGCCGAAATGGGGGCGATCGTGGCGCCGCCGGTGCCGGGGTTCTACCATAAACCGGAGACGGTGATGGACATCGTGGAGCACTGGATGGAGCGGGTGATTGACCTGGTGGGCGTTCCGGCGACGAATGTGCGGCGATGGGACGTCGCGCGAAAGGACGGGGAATGAAGAAAGTAACGGCGGCGTTTCAGGGCGAGCGGGGGGCGTTCAGCGAGGAGGCGGCGCGGAAGTTGTTGGGTCCGGACGTGGAGGTGGTTCCGTGCCAGCGGTTTGAGGAGATCTTCCAGGCCGTGGCGAACAAGCGGGTCGACGCGGCGGTGGTGCCGATCGAGAACACCCTGCATGGGTCGGTGCATGAAAACTACGACCATCTGCTGCGGTTTCAACTGCCGATCGTGGCCGAGACGAACCTGCGGATCGTCCATAACCTGATTACGCCGGCGAAGGTCCGGTTCAAGGACATCCGGCGGGTGTATTCGCATCCGGTGGCGCTGAACCAGTGCCTGCGGTTTTTTGCCGACAATCCGCAGATCGAGCGGGTGCAGTTCTACGACACGGCGGGGAGCGTGAAGCACTTGGTGGAGCATCCGGAGCCGGGGGCGGCGGCGATCGCTTCGTCGGTGGCGGCCGAGTTCTACCACGCGCATATCGTGCGGAAGTCGATCGAGGACGACCGGCAGAACTTCACGCGGTTCTTCCTATTGAAACGGGAACCACTTCCCCGCCCCAGGAAGCTCGCGGGCGAGTGGAAGACGTCGATCGTCTTTACGCTGCGGAATATCCCGGGCGCGCTGTTCCGGGCGATGTCGGTGTTCGCGCTGCGGGACATCAATCTGGCCAAGATCGAGTCCCGCCCGCTGCGCGGCAAGCCGTGGGAGTATCACTTCTACGTCGATTTTCTGGAGCACGTCGACGCCGAGGTTTCGAAGAAAGCACTGGGGCACCTGGCCGAGTTTGCCGATGCCGTCCACGTGCTGGGTTCGTACCCGCGGGGAGCCTAGGAGTTTTCCTGGGTGACAGGCACCCAGGAGTTTTCTTAGGGGACGACGGCGACAGAGGCGACCGTGCGGGGGCCGATGCGGAGCTGGTTGACCACCTTACCCTGGGCGTCGATCTCGAGTAGCCGGCGGCCGGTATAGTCGCTGACGAAGAGATTGCCGTTCGGGAACTGGTCGTGGCCGGAGGTCCAGCCCATCTGGATGTCCATCTTCGTGCCGCCGATGGAACGGACGATCTCGCCCTTGGGGTTGACCTCGACGATCTCGCCGGGGTCGGAGATGGTCATGCGGGTATTGCCGTTGGGGAGGCGCCACGCCTGGTAGAGGCGGCGCTTGGAGAGATCGCCGGGGGCCTGCCACTGCCAGATGATCTGGCCGTTCTTGTCGACTTCGATGACCTTGGCGACGGCTTCGACGCAGATGAGCGTGGTGCCGGCGGCGGTGCGCTTGGAGTTGCGCATGCGCATGTTGGAGATGTCCTCGGAGGCGTACTGCCAGACCGTCTTGCCGGCTTTGTCGACCTCGATGACCTTGCCGAGCTTGGCGTCGCCGATGAGGGTGTTGCCGTTGGGGAGGCGCTGGGCGGCGAGCGGGTGGTCGAGGCCGTCACAGCACTCCCAGACGCGCTTGCCGGCAGCGTCGACTTCGACGACTTTGTGCTCGGGGGCGATGGTATAGAGGACGTTGCCGTTGGCGAGGGGTTGGACGTCGTGGCCGCGGCCGTTGGGGAAGCGGGCAAGCTCCTGGCCGGAGGGCCAGTTCATGAGAACGATTTCGCCCTTGGGGCCGTGGTCGGCGATCAGGACCTTGCGCTGGTCGCGGATGCGGAGGTGTTTGTCGAAGAAGGCGAAGAGGGCGGACTCGGCCTTTTCGGCGTCGGCGCCCTTGAAGCCGTGGCCGGCGCCGGGGAGAGTGAGGAGTTCGGCGTGGGCGCCCATTTCCTTGAGGCGGTCGGTGAGCCAGACGGACTGGGCGTGTTCGACGTACTTGTCCTCGGTGCCGTGGATGGAGAGGAGTGGGGCGGCGACGGGGTTGGCGTAGTTGAGCGGGCTGGCCTGCTGGTGGTAGGCGCGCTCGTGCTCGAGGTCGCCGCCGAGCCAGAGGGGGAGGACCAGGTGGGCGTCGACGCTCTTGCCGTAGGATTTGGTGAAGTCGGTGGGGCCGTAGTAGTTGACGACGGCCTGGACTTTGGCCGACTGGTCCTGGTTGGGGCCGTAACCATCGAAGGCCTTCGAGTGGCCGGTGAGGCCGAGCATGAGGACGAGGTGTCCGCCGGCGGAGCCGCCGGTGGCGCCGATGTGGTCGGGGTCGATCTGGTACTTGGCGGCGTTGGCGCGGAGGAAGCGGACGGCGGCCTTGACGTCTTCGACGGCGGCCGGGAACTGGTGGCGCGGGGCGAGGCGGTAGCTGGCCGTGGCGGCGACGAAGCCACGCTGGGCGAGCTTGATGGCGAGGGCGTGGTAACCCGCGCGGGAGCCGGCGCGGAAACCGCCGCCGTGGATACAGAGCACGGCGGGCGCCGGGCCGGTGAGGTTCTTCGGGCGGAAGATGTCCATGGCCACGCGCTCGCCGACGCGCGAGTATTCGACGTCGAAATCGAGTTGGATGTCAGCCGGAACTTCCGGCCGTTTCACTTGGGAAAAAGCGCTCAACGCGGCGCACAGAACAAGGGCGAGCTTTCGCATTTCTACGAAAGACTATCACGAGTTCCAGCTAGGCGAAGAGGTCGGCGACGATCTTACCCTTGACGAGTTCGCGGGGCTGGTTGAGATGGTTGCGGATCTCCATCTCGGGATCGATGCCGAGGGCGTAATAGATGGTGGCCAGCAGGTCGTTGGGATGGACGGGCTTTTCCTTGGGCGAGGACGCGGTGGCGTCAGATTCGCCGTACTGGACGCCGCGGCCGATGCCCGCGCCGGCGACGACGGCCGAGTAGCAGTAGGGCCAGTGGTCGCGGCCGTCGGGAGAGTTGGAGTTGCCCGACGTCGAGACGCCCATGCGGGGGCTGCGGCCGAATTCGCCGATGGCGACGACCATGGTTTCCTTGAGCAGGCCGCGCTGGTCCATGTCCTCGAGCAGGGCCGAGAGGGAACGGTCGAGCTTGGGGCAGTGGAGGTTCTTGAGCGGCCCGAAGTTGGCGGCGTGGGTGTCCCAGGCGGTCTTTTCGGGATCGCCGTTGGCGACCGAGGGCCAATTGACCTGGACGAACTTGGTGCCGGCTTCGATAAGGCGGCGGGCCATAAGAGTGGACTGGCCGAAGGTGTGGAGGCCGTAGCGCTCACGCATCTTGTCGGACTCTTTGGTGAGGTCCATGGCGTCGCGCGCTTTGCCGGAGAGGACGAGGTCGTAGGCCTTGCCGTAGTATTCGTCAACAGCGGCGGCGTTGAGCGCCTTCTCGAGTTCGGGCATGGAGCCGTTGATGCCTTTGAGGAGTTCGAAACGGTCCTTGAGGCGTTCGGCGGGGATGTCCTTGCGGAGGCTGAGGTCTTCGAGCTTGATGGCTTCGGCGGGGTCCTGGTAGAGGCGGTAGGGGTCGTAGGCCTTGCCGAGGAAGCCGGCCGCGCCGCCCTTGCCGATGATGCCGGACTCCTGCAGCGGGCGCGGGAGTTCGACGAAGGGCAGGACGGGTTCGCTCGTCTTCA
>CAYMTH010000208.1:4308-6185 GCA_964393235.1 uncultured Solibacteraceae bacterium
CGAGACGTGGCTGCCGGCGGTGGGGAAGTCGGCCGGGGTGGGCGGTTCGAGCTGGCCCGAGGGGGAGACCTTGTCCGGCGGATAGCCGGTGAGCATCTGGTAGATGGCCGCGGTGTGGTTAAAGAGGCCGTTGGGCGTGTAACTCATCGAGCGGATGAGAGTTACTTTGTCGAGCGTATTGGCCATCATCGGCATGTGCTCGCCAATCCAGGTGCCGGGGATCTTGGTCTTGATCGGCTTGAATTCGCCGCGGATGTTGGCGGGCGCATTCGGCTTGGGGTCCCAGATATCGATATGGCTGGGGCCGCCCTGGAGGAAGATCATGATGACATTCTTCGCGTTGCCGAAGCCGCGGGCGCCTTTGTACTTATCGGCGATGCTATTCGCCTTGGCGGCCTGCTGGGACAGGAAGAAGCCGGGCAGATGGAGGCCGGCGAGGCCGAGCGAGCCGATGCGCATCAGTTCGCGGCGCGTGGGACCTTCACACGTTTGGCCTGGGCGGCCGGGGATGTTCAGCATCTGGATCTCCTCTTAGTAAATGTACAGGAAGCCCTTGCTGTTCAGCAGGGCCCACAGTAAGTCCTGGGCGCGAACGGCGCGCGAACCGCCGCTCAGATATTTTTGGCCGAGTTCGGCTTCGGCCTTGTTGGGAAGGCGCGAGAGCGCGGCGAGATAGAGCTCTTCGACGATGGCGGAATCGGACTTGCCGGCGAGGATGAGTTTGGCGACGCGGCCCTTGGAATCGGCCACGGCGTCGGAGATGGTGCGGCCGTTGACGAGGTTGAGCGCCTGAGGCAGCGAGAAATCGGTGCGGCGTTCGCACTCGCAGGCCGATTCGCGGGAGGGGCGGCCAAAGAGGTCGAGGAAGCCGTCCTTGCCGACGTGGGGGTCGGGGAGTTGGGTGGCACTGAGGTCCTCAGGAACTTCGGGGAAGTTCGGCCGGGCGCCGGCGGCGGCGGAGACGGCGTCCATGAGAGCTTCGGCGCCCATGCGGCGGGGGATGTAGTGGGAGAAGTTGTCGCCGTCCTTTTCATTCCATTCGTTGGTGGCGATGGAGGTCTGGTACGCGCGGGAGTTGACGATGGTGCGCATCAGGTGTTGCAGGTCGAAGTTATGGTCGGTGAAGTCCTTGGTGAGGGCTTCGAGGAGAGCCGGGTTGACGGGCGGGTTGGAGGCGCGGATGTCGTCGACGGGATCGATGATACCTTTGCCGAAGAAGTAGCTCCAGACGCGGTTGGCGACGGCTTTGGCGAAGAAGGGATTCTGCTTCGAGGTGAGCCAGGCGGCGAGGGCGTCGCGGCGGCGGTCGTCGTT
This sequence comes from uncultured Solibacteraceae bacterium, assembly GCA_964393235.1. GTDB lineage: Bacteria > Acidobacteriota > Terriglobia > Bryobacterales > Bryobacteraceae. The sequence goes on from CAYMTH010000208.1 coordinate 5,623, forward strand.
GGGAATGGGGACGGGGGTGGTGGAAGCGATCAGGAACTCCGGCTTGACGATGCGGCTGTCCTTGGGGTGCTTCATGTCGTAGTCGGCGCGCTGATCGTAGATGATCTCTTCGCCGACTTCGTAGCCCGGGCGGAGGCCGACGGCCGAGAAGAACGCCGACATCTGGTAGTACTGATTTTGCGTCCAGCGCTCGAAGGGGTGATCATGGCACTGCGCGCAGACCATGCGAACACCGAGGAAGACCTGCGTGGTCTTCTCCATGGTGAGTTTGGGATCGCGGGTGATGCGGTAGAAGTTGGCGGCGGGTTCGTCGTAGCTTGAGCCGCGCGAGGTGAGCAGTTCGCGCACCATCTTGTCGTAGGACTTGTTGGAGGCGATGGAATCGCGGATCCATTCGCGGAAGGTGAAGGTTCCCTTCTCGCCGAGGTACTTGCGGCTCGACTGCAGCAGGTCGCCCCACTTGATGGTCCAGTAATCGGTGTAGGTGGGGCGCGCGATCAGCTTGTCGATCATGCGGGCGTGTTTGAGTTTGGTGGGCGCGGGGTCGGCGAGGAACGCGCGGA
>CAYMTH010000208.1:6195-8149 GCA_964393235.1 uncultured Solibacteraceae bacterium
ATGCGGCGCAGAAACGTCGCGTCGTCGGCGAGCGGCGAGGGCTGAATCCTGAGCTTCTGCAGCTTGGCGTCGATGTGGGTGTCGATGTAGTTGTGCTGCGGGAGCGGCTTCCAGGCGAAGCCGGGCTTGGGGTTGAGGATGGTGACGGGAATCGTCGAGAACTTGCCCTGGTAGCGGACCAGCATGGTGGCCTCGCCGATGCGTTCGCCGGAGACCTTGGCGGCGGCATCGACCTTGGCCACGTCGGGGATATTCGATTCGACGGTCGCCTCGCGGGTGACGTCGCGGGTCTGACCGTCCTTGTAGCGGGCGATCACCTTGACCTGCGCGGCCTCGCCCGGCTTGGGCATATTGATCTCTTTCGGCTCGACTTCGATCGCGGCGACGGTGTCCTTTTCCGGATCGCCGTACGGCACCCCCTGGGCGATCCAGTTGTAGATCACCTTGTAGTAGTCCGAGTTCTTTTCAAAGCGCAGCCCGCCGCCGTGCGGCACCTGCTGGGTGGGCTTGGCGAGCATCAGACTGCGGCCGGGATCGGCGCGATTGAACCGCCGTCCGGAGAGGTCGTAGAGCAGCGCTTCGTAGTCGAACTGCGGGTCGTAGCCGCGCAGGGAGAGCTTGAAGCCGTTCTTGCCTTTGGCCGCGCCGTGGCAGGGGCCGGAGGTGCAGCCGGCCTTGTTGAGCACGGGGGCGACGTCACGCAGGAAGGTGACGGCGGGCTGGGCCGCGACGGCGGCGATGCTAGCGAGCAGCAGAAGTGGACGCATTCGCGTTTTTCTCCTCGGGGTCGAGCGCGGGCAGTGTGAACTGCTGGATTTCGGAATAGATTTCTTGTTGCTGGCCGTCGACCATGAGGCGGCCGGTGATGCCGATGTCATAGGTGGCGGGCAGCGTGTTGCGGGTGGAGGTGACGAGGAACGTGCCGGTCGATTTGTCCTTGGCGTCGACGGCCATATTGATGATGCGGAGGTCGGCGAAGTTGGGCACGTCGGGGGTTACGTTGGGCGGGACGGCCTGCATGGGGTTGCGGGTTTTCCAGGTCCAGCGGAAGAGGAACTCGTAGCCGGATTCCTTTTTGTCCGTCTTGAGCAGGGTAAGTTCGAGGTGCGCCGGGGGCGGGCCGGCCACGGCGACGGGGAGTTCCGCGCCGAGCCAGGCGCCGGTGAGCGGGCGCTGCCGGTCGACGACGCCCTGGGTGGTCGCGCCATTGACGGCGATCGTGTAGCCGATGCCACGGGCGCGGCGTTCGATCGGGCGGCCGTCGGTGTCCTTGCCTATGGCGGCGAAGGCGAGTTGGTCGATGTTCAGTTTCGTATTGGCCTCGGCGGTGAGCGAGACCATGGCGCGGCGGGCGCCCAGGCGCGGCGTCAGCGATTCAGGCGGATCGGGCGGGATGGTGCCACCGGCCATGCGGATGCCGGGCGGCAGGTTGAGGGCCTTGATGGTGAGCGGGCCGGCGTAGCCGCGGCGGTCGACGCTGATATTGACGATGGCCGTGCCACCGGCGGGGATGTTGACGGCGGGCGTCGTGATGGTGGCCTGCAGGTCCTGCGAAGCCTTCGACGCGTGCAGGCGATAGGCGAAGTGCTGGCCGCCGCGGCGGGCGAGGTCCTCGACCGCGACCGTGACCTGATCGACGCCTTCGGGCGCCTTGAAGTTGAGGAACGGATCGCCGGCGGTGCGGCTGGAGGCCTGCACGGCGAAGACGTCGACGGCGAAGGCTGTGTCGCCGGCCGAAGCGAGTTTCTTGCCCGCTTTGTCATAGACGGTGATCACGCCGGAGATCTTCGAGGTGCCGAGTTCGCGGGCCTGGAGTTCGAAGATGTACTCGGCGCCGGGCTCGACGGCGACGGTGTAGCGGTCGATCTCGGCGGACTTGGCGAGGCGGGCGTTGACGGTCACGGGAAGACGGAGCGGGCCGGCGACCGGTTCGGCAATTTCGGGAAACTCGCCC
>CAYMTH010000209.1:0-8132 GCA_964393235.1 uncultured Solibacteraceae bacterium
TATCTGTCTGGACCGCTGGTGCTGGTACGATCCGGCGCTGGCGCTGCCCTCGGCCGAGACCGGGATTCCGCGCATCGGCGTGGTGCGCACGGAGGTGACGCCGGGAGCGGGCGGTACGGTGGCGAATAACCTGGCGGCGTTCGGCGTGGCCGACGTGGCCGTGCTGGGTGTGGTGGGCGCGGACGGATTTGCGTGGGAACTGCGGCAGGCGCTGGCCGCGCGGGGCATCGATGGCTCCCTGCTGCTCGAAGTGCCGGAGATCCAGACGTTCACCTACACGAAGCTGATGAACGCGCAGAACGACGAAGAGGACCTGCCCCGCGTGGACTTTGTGGTGACGCGGGCGTTGTCGGAGAACGTCGAGATGCAGTTGGTGCGGCGTTTCCTCGATAACGCCGAGCGGTTCGACGTGATCCTGGTGAGCGACCAGGCCGAGACGTCGGCGGGCGGCGTGGTGACGCCGGCCGTGCGCGGCGCCATTGAATCGATTGCGGCGGCGTACCCGGACAAGGTTGTCTGGGTGGACTCGCGCGCGCGGGCGGAGCATTTTCAAGGCGTCATCGTGAAGCCGAACGAGAAGGAAGCGACTGAGGCGTCGATGCGGGCGCTGGGCCGTGTGGACTTTCCGGCGCTGCGTGAGCACTGCAAGGCGTTGCTGCTGGTGGTTACGTTCGGCGGCGAGGGTGTGCGGATTTTCGATGCGCAGGGCGAGCGCTGGGTGCGGACGGAGCCGGTGGCGAAACCGGTGGATATCTGCGGCGCCGGCGACAGCTTCAGCGCGGGCGCGGCGTGCGCCTACGCGGTTACGCGCGATCCGGAGGCCGCGGCCGCGTTCGGCAACCGCGTGGCTTCCATCACGATCATGAAGAAGGGCACCGGCACGGCGTCCCCGGTCGAGTTGCTGGCAAAGGGATGAACACGCTCGCGATCGACATCGGCGGCACGAAGTTCACGGTCGCGGTCTTCGACGCGGACGGGAAGATGATCCGGCGCGAGTCGCGCGCGACCGACCGCGAAGGCGGCAAGGACTGGATGCTGGCGCGGATTGCGGAGATCGTCCGCGGATGGCAGAGCGAACTGTCGCTGGACCGGTGCGGCATCGGCTTCGGCGGGCCGGTGGATTTCGAGAAACAGATGGTGGCGTTGTCGACGCACGTCGGCGGCTGGGCCGATTTCGATCTGTGCGGCTGGGTGCGGCGCGAACTGGCAATTGCTTCCGTTGTGATGGACAACGACGCGAACGTGGGCGCGCTGGGCGAAGGGTTTCACGGGGCGGGGCGGGGTTTCCGGCCGCTGTTCTACATGACACTTTCCACCGGGATCGGCGGTGGCATTCTGACCGCCGAGGGCGTCTACCGCGGCGCCGATTCCTATGCCGGCGAACTGGGCCATCTGACGATTCGCCCGGGCGGCCCGGACTGTTTGTGCGGCTCCAACGGCTGTTTCGAGCGAATGTGCTGCGGCCTTTGGCTGGAGCGCGACTATGGCAGGACGGCGAAGGAGTTGCTGGACGACCCGGCGTTTGTCGAGAAGTACGTCGTCAATCTGGCATTGGGGCTGAAGGCCTGCATCATGCTGCTGAACCCGGCGCGCATCGTCATCGGCGGCGGCATCAGCAAGGCCGGCGACAAGCTGTTCGTGCCGCTGCGTGCGGAGTTGCGTCGCCAGGTGACCGCGTGGAGCCGGGCGCGCATCGACGTGGTGCCGGGGGAACTGGCCGACGATTCGGTGCTCTACGGCGCGCTGGAACTGGCCCGCCTAGGCCGCGTGTAGTTGGCCGTCGCGCATGTGCACGGTGCGGTGGGCGAATGCCGCCGCTTCGGGATTGTGCGTGATCATGAGAATCGTCTGGCCGATGCGTTCGTTCAAGCTGCGCATGAGGTCGAGCACGGCCGTCGAGTTCTCGGTGTCGAGGTTGCCCGTCGGTTCGTCAGCCAGGAGGATGGCCGGGTGGTTGACGATGGACCGCGCGATGGCCACACGCTGCTGCTCGCCGCCGCGCAGTTGGCGCGGTGTGCGGGCAAGTGTGCCGGCGATGCCGAGGATTTCAAGCACTTCCTGAAACTGCGGATCGAGCGGCCCCTTCACGTGGGCGATATCGCGGGCGATCTCGATGTTGTCGCTGACGGTGAGCGTCGGCAGCAGATTGTACTTCTGGAAGACGAAGCCGACGGTTTTCTTGCGAAGGTTGGTGCGGTCGCTGTCGCGCATCTTCATCAGGTCCTGTCCGTCGATGTGGACGGTGCCCGAGGTCGGGGGCGTCAGACCACCGAGGATGTGGAAGAGCGTGGATTTGCCGGAGCCGGACGGCCCGACGACGGCGAGGAACTCGCCGCGTTCCACCGTGAGGTCGACGCCGCGCAGCGCGTGTACGTCCACGTCGCCCGAACGAAAGGTCTTGCGCAGGTCGCGGATCTCGATGATCGGCTCAGTCATAAGAGAGGGACTCCAGGGCATCCTGGCGGGCGGCCTTGAGGGCTGGGTAGAGTACGCCGAGCAGCGCGCCGCCCATCGTGATCGCGCTGGCGATAGGCCACCAGTGGTAGACGATCGCCTGGGTCATGGATGCGGGAATGAAGGTGGCGATCAGCCAGCGTGTGCCGTAGCTCATCAGGATCCCCATCAGGCTGCCGATCGCCGCCAGCAGGACGGTTTCGCGCAGCAGGATGCCGAGCACGTAATTCTGTCCGGCGCCGAGCGCCTTCAGGATGCCAATCTCGCGGGTCCGCTCCAGAATCGCGGTGTACATGGCGAGGAAGACGACCAGGAAGCCGAACAGCACGCTGAGGGTCATTACCACGCCGATGAAGGCTTTCAGCTCCGGGAGGCTGTTCACGGAGAACTGCGAGGCGAGTTCATCCATGGAATAGATCGGGTAGTCGCTGAGGGTCTGTTTGAAACGGGCGATGACTTCCTGGGTGTACTTCGGATCGTCGAGCTTGACGTAGATCACCGACACCTTGCCGGTGGTCGAAGTGAGGTCCTGCAAGACGGGCTTCGGCAGCATCATGCGGGTCAGTTTGCCGCCGCGGAAGACACCCTTCACGACCCAGTCCCGATTCAGGATCTTCACCTGCGACCCGACCTTCAACTTCTTTTCCTTCGCGTAGAACTCGTCGATGATCACTTCCTGCCCCATGCCGAAGGGACCGCCGGAGAGAAAATGGAACCCGCCGCTCATCTTCCCCAGTGCGTCGAAATCCACGCCGTGAACCGTGCTGACGCCGCCCAGCGGTTGAATGGCGACGCCGGTGGCCTGCGTCACATGGGCCTGTTCCTTGGCCCAGTCGACCAGCTTTTCATTAATGCTCGGCGGCGTGATGCCGATCGCCGAGGAGCCCGACGGGCGGATGATGATATCCGCACCGACGCCGCGCGTCCGGGCCTCCTGGTCGCGCAGCATCCCTTCGCCGACCCCGACCAGCGTCAGCATCATAGTGACACCAAGCCCGATCGCCAGCGAACTCAACAGCGTCCGCACCGGGCGGTGCTTCAGATTCTCCCAAACGAGCGTGTAGACCAAACGACCATTGTAGCGTTTCGACTCCCCGAGTGCCCGGTCTGTTACCCTGAAAGCTGTTTCCCTCATGTCGTTTCAGATCCGTCCGCAACAAGAATTCCTAGTCCAGCCAGCCCTCCCCGCCGCCCTGTCGCGCCTCTCCGAACTCGCCTACAACCTACTTTGGGTGTGGGATCGGGACATCCGTAGCATGTTCCGCCGCCTCGACGTCATCGAATGGCGCAGCTCCTCCCACAATCCGGTCCGCATGCTTGGACAAGTCTCCCAGGCCACCTTAGAAAAAGCCGCCGCCGACCCCCGCTTCGTCGCGATGTACCGTAAGGCCTGCGAAAAACTGGACGCTTACATGTCCTCCACGCCGGCCGATGATGAAAAACTGATCGCCTACTTCTCCATGGAGTATGGCCTTGCCGAGTGCCTGCCCATCTATTCCGGCGGCCTGGGCGTACTTTCGGGCGACCATTTGAAAGGCGCCTCCGACCTCGCCCTTCCCTTGATCGGCGTCGGTCTCCTCTATCAGAAGGGCTACCTGCGCCAGTCGCTCAACCCGGATGGCTGGCAGATCGAGAAATCTCCCGAGAACGATTTCTACACGCTTCCCTTGCGGCCCGTCTTTCAGGAGGACGGCTCGGAGTTGATTATCGACGTGCCCATGCCGGGCGGCGATATCTTCGCCAAGGTCTGGAAGATCCAGGTCGGCCGGGTGCGGCTGTTCCTGCTCGACACGAACATCCCGCAAAACACGAATCCGGAAATGCGCGACATCACCGACCAGCTCTACGGTGGTGACTCACACACGCGTATCCGCCAGGAGATCGTGCTCGGCATCGGCGGTCTGCGCGCCCTCCGTGCGATGGGCTTCGATCCGACGGTCTATCACATGAATGAAGGCCACTCGGCCTTCCTCGCGCTCGAGCGCATCCGCATCCTGATGGCGAGCTACGGCCTGAGTTTCGAGGAAGCCATCGAGACCTGCCGCGCCAACAACGTCTTCACCACGCACACTCCCGTGCCGGCCGGCATCGACCTTTTCGACACCGGGTTGATGCACTACTACTTCCGCGAATACTGCGAGCGCACGGGCTTTTCGATGGACCAGCTCCTTTCGCTCGGCCGTCGCAATCCCGGCGACCAGGGCGAGTCGTTCTCGATGGCCATTCTTGCGATCAAGACCAGCTGCTGGCGCAACGCGGTGAGCGCGCTGCACGGCGTGGTTTCCCGCGAGATGTGGCAGGACCTCTGGCCCAACGTGCCTTCGTGGGAGGTGCCGATTACGCACGTCACCAACGGCGTCCACATCGGCTCGTGGGTGAACGGCGACCTCGTCTCGCTCTACGACAACTACCTGCAGCCGGACTGGCGCGAGAAGGCCACCGATCCGGAGACGTGGAAGCTGATCGACGACATCCCGGACCACGAAATCTGGGAAGCACACAAGAAGCGGAAACGGCAGTTGATCACCTTCGTGCGCAACCGGCTCCTTCAGGGAGCACAGCAGCGGAAGACCGCGTCGCTGGAAGTGCGCCGGCTGGCCGAGGCGCTCGATCCCGACGTGTTCACGATCGGCTTCGCGCGCCGATTCGCCACCTACAAACGCGCCACGCTGATCCTTCGGGACCTGCCGCGCCTGAAGCGCTTGCTGACCAACAATCGCATGCCGGTGCAGATCCTCATCGCCGGTAAGGCCCACCCGAAGGACGTGCCCGGGAAGACGCTGATCCGCGAGATCTTCCAGCTCTCGCGCGATCCGGAAATCGCGCACAAGCTCGTTTTCGTGGAAGATTATTCGATCGCCGTTGCCCGCGAACTCGTGCACGGCGTCGACGTCTGGCTCAACAACCCGCGCCGCGGAGAGGAAGCCTGCGGTACCTCCGGCATGAAGGCCGGCATCAACGGCGTCCTGAACCTCTCGATTCTCGATGGCTGGTTCGATGAATCCGACGAGGTTTCCGGCGGCTGGGCGATCGGGGACCGCGAGGGCTACTCGGAGGATCAGGACGACATCCACGCCTCGAGCGTGCTGTCGCTGCTCGAAAACGAGATCGTACCGCTCTACTACGCGGCCCGCGCCGACGAAGTGCCGGTGGATTGGGTCCGCCGCATGAAGCAGTCGATCAAAGCACTGACGCCGCAGTACGATGCGCGCCGGATGCTCGACGACTACTCGCGGCTGCTGTACACGCCGGCTCACGACTACCGCGCCGAGACGCGCAGCGAGAATTTCAATCGCAGCCGCGCCCGCGCCGCGTGGGACCGGTCGGTGCAGGCCGCGTGGTCGCACGTCCGGTTCGTCGAGGTCGGCGGCGCGCCGCATGGCCCGGTTCTCTCCGGCCATCCGATGCCGCTGCGGGCGCTCATCGATCTTGCCGGCCTGACGCCGGAAGACGTTCGGGTGGAAGCCGTCATCGGCCACATCGACTCCAACGGCGCCTTGGAGAACCCGGAGATCGTCCGCCTTCACTCGCTCGAACAGCGCGGGTCGGCGTGGTCATTCGGGTGCGACTACGCGCCGACCCAGACCGGCCGGCTCGGCTGCGCATTCCGCGTCTCTTCCAACCACTTCGACCATCCCCTCACCCGTCCCTGCAACGCGCTGTTGAAGTGGGCCTAACCCACGAGAGCGCTCTGATAAACTCGGCATCGTGCCGATTTCTCAACATCTGTTGAAAATCCTGCTCGGCGCCGCCACTCTGGCGACCTCCGCCGCGGAACCTCCGGCGGAGGTTCGCGCTTTTTTGGGCGCGAATTGTGCAAACTGCCACCGTGGCGCGAATGCGCCCGCGGGGCTGGATCTCACCACCCTCTCTTTCCAGTTGGACGATCCGCATCTCTACGGCCGTTGGGTCCGCGTTCACGACGCGGTGCGCGACGGCGCCATGCCTCCGCGGCAGACCCCGCCCGGTCGCGAAGCGTTTCTAACCGCGCTGGCCACGCCGCTCGCCGCGCATGAGCGCGCGCGCGCCGCCGCCGAGGGACGCTCCGTCCTGCGCCGCCTGAATCGCTACGAATACGAAAACTCGGTGCGCGACCTTCTCGCCGCGCCATGGCTGCAACTCCGCGACTCGCTCCCGGAAGACGGTATCGTCAATCGCTTCAACAAGGTCGGCCGCGCGCTCGACGTCTCGCACGTGCAGATGGCCCGCTACATGGAAACGGCGGAGACGGCGATCCGCCAGGTGCTGGCCGCCGCGGCGCAACCGGAGACCGCGCGCCGCTACTACGCCCGCGAACAAAAGCAGTTTCTCAACCGGATGCGCTACAGCTCGTTCAATACACACCCGGAGCGCGCGTCGATCCCGATCCTCGGGTTCGAGGCGCAACCCGACGTGCTGGCCGAGAAAGCGCCGATCACCGTCGGCGCGGCCGATCCGGTGAAGCGCGAACTCGAGGCGTTCGTCACACCGGCGTCGAACTACATCGGAAACACCCATCACTTCGACCAGTTCGCGGCGCCGTCCGGCGGCCGGTACAAACTTCGGTTTTCAGCCTTTTCGTTGTGGATCCATACCATCTATGGCCCCGAGAATCACAAGACCCGGAAGCCCTGGTGGCGGCCCAACCGGGAGCTGACCTCGCAGGGGCGCACCACGGAGCCGGTGACCATTTACGCGCTGAGCGCCGGCGGGGAGAAGCGGTTGCTTGGCACCTTCGACGTGACGCCGGAGCCCGCCGTTCACGAGCTCGACGTCCATCTGCTGCCCGGCGAAAAAATCCTGCCCGACGCCGCGCGCTTGTTCCGCTCGCGGCCGGGCTTTGTCGGCAGTCCGGACGCGACGAAGGAGGGAATGCCGGGCGTCGCCTACCGCTGGATGGAGGTCACCGGACCGGTCGCCAACGCGGCCGCCAGGCTCGGCGTCCGCCGCATGTTCGGCAATCTCGACCCCGCCAATCCCGTTCCGCTCAACCCGAGAGTCGATGCCGAAAAACTGCTGCGCGCTTTCATGGTCCGCGCCTACCGCCGTCCTCCCACCGAGGACGAGATTCGCCGCTACCGGAAGATCATCGAATCGCAGTCCGGCTCGTTCACCGAATCGATGATCGCCGGTTACATCGCCGTCCTCTGCTCGCCAGGATTCCTGTACCTCGAAGAAGAGCCGGGCAAGCTGTCCGGCCCGGCCTTGGCCAGCCGCCTTTCGTACTTTCTCTGGAACGGCCCGCCGGACCGGCGCCTGCGCCAACTCGCCGCGAACGGCGACCTGCTGAATCCCGAAGTGCTGCGCGCGCAGACCGACCGCCTGCTCGACGACGCCCGCTCCCGCGCCTTCGTCGACGCGTTTCTCGACTACTGGCTCGACCTCCGCAAGCTCAACGATACGACTCCCGACCAGACGCTCTATCCCGATTACTACCTCGACGACCTGTTGACCGAATCGGCGCTTTCGGAAACCCAGCTCTTCGTCCACCACGCCATCCGCCGGAATCTTCCCGCCAGCACGCTGATCGATTCCGATTTCACGTTCCTCAACTCCCACCTGGCCCGGCACTACGGTCTGCTGCCCGTCGACGGCATCGCCATGCGCCCCGTCACGTTGCCGCCCGGCGGCGTGCGCGGCGGCTTGTTGACGCAGGCCCCCGTTCTGAAGGTGACCGCCAACGGCACGACCACATCGCC
>CAYMTH010000210.1:0-208 GCA_964393235.1 uncultured Solibacteraceae bacterium
CGGGAGCGGGCTGTTCTTCTTCCTCGACGAAGACGGGGGCCTTGAAGTCGTTGTGGTTCTCGTGGACTTCGAGCTCTTCCTTCTCTTCGGGCTCTTCGCGGCGGGGCTTGCGCGGCTTCTTTTCGGGCGGGGGCTCGGGGAGACCGTTGGACTGGCGCTTGGCTTCCTTGATGAGACGGTTCTGCTCGGCGCGGGCGCGGCGGCGGTC
>CAYMTH010000210.1:218-4190 GCA_964393235.1 uncultured Solibacteraceae bacterium
GCGGAGTGGTGGCCGTGAAGAGCCTGGAATCCTCCTCATGGGCGCGGCGGCGGTCGAGCCAGCTCTGGTAGCCTTCGACGCGGGCGTCCCACCAGGCGATGGGGGCGGCGATCCAGCCTTCGATGGTTTCGACCGAGAAGGTGGTGGTGAGGTAGAGGGAGATGAGGATGGCCGAGGCGACGAGGGCGAGGGTGCCGCCGAAGTTCAGGTTTGCGAGGAGGTATGCTGAGAGGGCGAGGCCGAGGACGCCGCCGGGGGGCATGGTTTCGTGGAGCGGCTTCCAGTCGGGCGCGAGGGAGAGCAGCGTGCAGGCGGAGAGGATGAGGAGGGCGGCGCCGAAGACGCGGAGTCCGGGGGCCTCGACGGGCTGGGAGCGCATGCGGCGGAGGCCGAAGCCGGCGACCATGACGGGCAGCAGCCAGGAGGCGAATCCGGCGAGGGAGAGGACGATATCGGAAAACAGGGCGCCGGGGTAGCCGATCCAGTTATGAGGGCGTAGGGCTTCGGCGGCAGTATTCCACGCCGGATCTTCGGGGGAATGCGAGACGAGGCTAGCCGCAAGGACGCCTGCGCCGATCAGGAACAGAAGTCCCGTCAGCAAATTGAGCCGCCGATCGGCAGATGGCCTGAGAATGTGCATGGGGCGCGGTCAGGAGCGCGCAATAGCCAGAGCGCCTCTATTATACAGAAGTTACCGGATTTCGCGGATACGGATGTTCCGGAACATGACGACGGAGAACTGGTCGTGGAGCTGGAGGCCGATGGGGCCGGCTTTGGGGCGGGCGGGGTCGCCGGCGTGTTCGGCGACGACTTTGCCGTTGAGGCGGACGGTGATCCTGTCGCGGCGGGAGGAGATGTCGAGGGCGTTCCAGTCGTCGTTCTTCATCTGGCCGGGAGCGGCGTCGACGAAGCCGTAGATGGAGCCGGTGGGGTGGGGATCGGGGTAGCGGTTGTTGATCTGGATTTCGTAGCCGATTTTGGAGGGGGTGCGTTTGAAGTCGGGCGGGGTGGCGGCGCCGAACTTGCCGCGGGAGGTGTCGCGGATGGAGATGCCGGAGTTGCCGGCAGTGCGGGTCCAGAACTCGACGTGGAGGTCGAATTCGGCGAAGTCGTTGCGGGTGGTGTAGAGCCAGGACTGGGTGTTTTCCCAGGCCTCGAACTCCTTCTTGTCGGTGAAGCGGGCGCCGGGGGCGAGGAGTTTGCGGACGTCGGCGGTGCGCTGGCCGAGGAGGGTGCCGTCGGCCATAACGGTCCACTGGCCGTCGCCGATGACCTCCCAGCCGTCGAGGTTCTTGCCGTTGAAGAGAGGGGCGTCGGCGGCGAGGGCGAGCAGGAGGGGCAGGGCGAGGAGCATGGCGGTTTACCTGGTGGCGGCGAGGGCCAGCACGAGTATACCGAAGGCGATGCGGTAGATGACGAAGGGGAGGACGGAGTTGGCGCGGAGGAATTTGAGCAGGAAGGAGATGACGAAGCAGCCGGTGACGGCGGTGACGGCGATGCCGAGGCCGCCGGGGAGGGCTTCGCCGCCTTCGAGGCCGCCGTGTTTGCGGAGGTCGACGAGGCCTTTGAGCGCGGCGGCGACGACGATGGGGGTGGAGAGGAGGAAGGAGAAGCGGGCGGCGGTGGCGCGGTCGAGGTTGCGGAACAGGCCGGCGGTCATGGTGATGCCGGAGCGGGAGGTGCCGGGGACGAGGGCGAGGGCCTGCGCAAAACCGATAAAAACGCAGTCGAAAAGCGTCATTTCATCCATTTTTCGCTCGTGTTTTGCGAACTTTTCGGCGGCAAACATGACGATGCCGATCAGGATGAGCATCGTTCCCATAATGTAGGGGGAACGGAAGGTGGTCTCGACGGTGTCCTTGAGCAGGAGGCCGGCGATGCCGGCGGGGAGGGTGGCGGCGATGAGGTACCAGAGGAGGCGGGGATTGCGGTCGACGGTGGGATCGGCGCCGAGAACATGGGGCATGGGGCGGCCGAGGCCGTTGGCGAGGATGCGGAGCCAATCCTTAAAGAAATAGATGAGAACGGAGAAGAGGGTGCCGAAGTGGAGGGCGATGTCGAACTCGAGGCCCTGGTCCTTCCAGCCGAATAACCACGGGGTAAGGGCGAGGTGGGCGGAGCTGGAAATGGGAAGAAATTCGGTGATGCCTTGGAGAACCGCGAGGACGATTACCTGGACTAATGGCATGATGAAAAGAAGGGGTCTACCTAGAGTACCGTGAGAACAACCAAAATCGTAGCGACACTGGGACCGGCGTCGGGAAGCCCGGAAATGATCGCGAAGCTGCTGGCGGCGGGTGTGGACGTGTTCCGGCTGAACATGTCGCACGGGACGCAGGAGGAGCACGCCGAGCGGATGCGGACGGTGCGGGAATTGAGCCGGGAGGCGGGGCGGAACGTGGGCGTTCTGCTGGACCTGCAGGGGCCGAAGATCCGGCTGGGGCGGTTCGAGGGGGGGAAGGCGGAGCTGGTCGCCGGGGCCACCTTTGAGATCACGACCCAGGAGGTGATGGGCAACGCGCAGCGGGCGTCGACGGTGTATCAGAACCTGGCGAAGGACGTGGCGCCGGGGGACCGGATTCTGCTGGCCGACGGGTCGGTGGAGCTGCGGGTGCTGTCGACCGACGGGGTGACGGTGAAGACCGAGGTGGTCGACGGGGGGATGATCGGGGACCGGAAGGGGATCAACCTGCCGGGGGTGAATGTTTCGACGCCTTCCTTAACCAAGAAAGACATGGCGGATCTGCAGTTCGGGTTGAATCTGGGGATCGATTACGTCGCGTTGTCGTTTGTGCGGAAGGGCTCCGATATCATCCGGCTGCGGCTGTTTCTGGAAGAGCGCGAGGCGGCGGTGCCGATCGTCGCGAAGATCGAGAAGCCGGAGGCGTGGCAGAACCTGGCGGAGATCGTGAACGAGGCGGACGGGGTGATGGTGGCGCGCGGGGACCTCGGGGTGGAACTGCCGTGCGAGAAGGTGCCGTTCATTCAGAAGTCTGTCATCGAGCGGGCGCGGCACAGCGGGAAGTTTGTGATCACGGCGACGCAGATGCTGGAGTCGATGATCGAGAATCCGCTGCCGACGCGGGCGGAGGTGTCCGACGTGGCGAACGCGATCTACGACGGGACGGACGCGGTGATGCTGTCGGCGGAGACGTCGGCGGGCGAGTTTCCGGTTGAGAGCGTGAAGATGATGGCGCGGATCGCGGAGGAGGCGGAGGTGTCGCTGCGGCCGCGCGGGTATCCGCCACCGCCGCAACGGGTGAACCCGACGATCGCGGAGATTCTGGCGGATGCGACCTATCATTCGGCGCGGTCGGCGAATGTGGCGGCGATCGTGGTGTTTACGACGTCGGGATCGACGGCGCGGCTGGTGGCGCAGTACCGGCCGCCGGTGCCGATCTATGTGTTTACGCTGAATGAGAATGTGGCGCGGCAGTTGTCGGCGGTTTACGGCATTCAGGCGGTGGTCACGTCGGCGGAGAATACGGTGGACGAGGCGGTGGCGGTGATGGATCGCCTGTTACTGGAAAAGGGATTGTGCAAGGCGCGGGATACGGTGATTCTGCTGGCCGGCCAGCCGATGTGGCGGAGCGGGACGACGAACCTGATGCTCTTACACCGGATCGGGGAATCGCGCTAATTGTGGGGTGGTCGGCCCGTGTGCCACACTGAGGAAACATGCTAGACAAAGAGACCGCGGTTCCGGCCCCGACCGGTGGGGCGGCGCCGATGCCCTGGTTACGCGTGGGATGGGTATTAGGCCTGCTCATTCTGGCGTATCTTCCAATCCTGATCCGGATGGCGTCGCAGTGGACGAATGACGACGACATGGGGCACGGTTTCTTTGTACCGGCGATTGCCGGATACATAGCCTGGCAACGGAAGGAAGAGTTGGCGAAGCTGCGGCCGGAGCCGAACTGGCTGGGGCTGGTGGTGATCCTGTCCTATGCCGGTCTTTCCGCCATCCCACCG
>CAYMTH010000210.1:4200-8088 GCA_964393235.1 uncultured Solibacteraceae bacterium
TGCTGCAGATGATGCTGGGCATCCTGGGCGCGGAGTTATTTCTGCAGCGTTCGGCGTTTGTGGGATCGGTATGGGGCGCGACGCTGCTGCTGGGCGGTTGGCCCTATGTGAAGAAACTCGCGCTGCCGTTGCTGATGTTACCGCTGATGGTGCCGATTCCGGCGGTCATTTATAACCAGATCACGTTTCCGCTGCAGCTGTTTGCCAGCGCGGTGGCGGAGAATGCGCTGAGCCTGATCGGCATTCCGGTGCTGCGGGACGGGAACGTGCTGGAGCTGGCGAACCAGAAGCTTTCGGTGGTGGAGGCGTGCAGCGGGATCCGGTCGCTGTTGTCGCTGACCTTTTTGTCGTTGGTTTACGGCTATTTTTCCGACGAGAGCCTGCTGGTGCGGTGGGCGATCTTCATCGCATCGATTCCGATCGCGGTGGCGGCGAACGCGTTTCGCGTGTCGGCGACGGGGGTGCTGAGCGAGTACAATCCGGAGCTGGCGCAAGGGTTTTTCCATACGCTCGAGGGCGGGGTGAGCTTCGGGTTCGCCTTCGCGCTGATGGTGTTGTTTCATTTAATCATTAAGCGCATCCCGCCGTTCCGCGCGGCGCAGGCGGCAGCGGAGTAAATTCCCTATGTTCGATTCCAAATACATCGTATTGTTCACGGCGTTGGTGGCGGTGCAGGGCGCGGCGGGCTTTTACCTGAACGCGCGGAAGGAGTATGTACCACCGGTGAAGCCGCTGGCGGGGGTGGCGAAGTCGGCTGGGGCGTGGTCGATGGTGAAGGAGTGGCAGATCGAACCGGAGGTGCAGGCGGTGCTGAAGGCCGACGACACGGTGTCGCGGCACTACGTGCGTCCTGGGGATCCGAGCGGGGCGGGTTTGTACATTGCCTTCTTCCGGTCGCAGCGGGCCGGGGTGGCGCCGCATTCGCCGAAAAACTGCCTGCCGGGCAACGGGTGGGTGGCCGAGAAGAGTCAGATTGTGCGGATTCCGGTGGAGGGGCGGAGCGAGCCGGTGGAGGCGAACTACTACCTGATCCAGCGCGGGGACAACAAGAGCGTCGTCATTTACTGGTATCAGTCGCACGGGCGGACGGTGGCCGATGAGTACAAAGCCAAGTTCTACGTGATGGCGGACGCGATCCGGCTGAACCGGACCGACACGGCGCTGGTGCGCGTGACGGTGCCGGTGGGGCCGGGTGGCGTGGAGGCGGCGACGAAGGCGGCGATGGAGTTCGTGCAGACGATGCAGGCGCCGATTTCGGAAGTTCTGCCGGGGTAGGCTAGGCGTCGACGTGGCGGCGGAAGTAGCGGTCGAGGGCCTGCTTGTTTTTGCCGGAGAGGGCGCGGGAGAGATCGCGGCGCTCGGCTTCCGGGAGCGGGCGGAACTTCTGCGCGAGGGCGACGTTCTGGCCGATGAACTCGAGCTTGGGCATCCCGACGACGCAGGCCGAGACGGGTAGCGACATCGAGTAGTAGAGCAGCTTTTCGAGCGGGGCCTGGCCGACGATGCCGTCGGCGGCGTAGACCTTCATGGCGAGGACGCCCATCTTCTTGCGCAGGGCGACGGGGAGGGCGATGGTCTCGAAGCTGGGGATCATGCCGGGGTTGATGACCATGCCGCCTTTGCCGTTCATCATGCCGACGAGGGCGGCGTTGAGGGCCATCTGGGTGCAGTCGAAGTCGTGGCGTTCGAGGGCGGTTTTGAGGACGTTGGGATCGGTATGGCTGGTGACGCCGACGAAGCGGATGGCCTTGCCGTCGCGCATCTTGAGGAGGCGTTCGAGGACGCCACCCTTTTTCTCGATGACGGCGAGGTCTTCGGCGGTGGTGAGGGAGTGGATGTGGACGAGGTCGATGCGGTCGGTCTGGAGATTCTTGAACGACTGTTCGAGGCGGGCCATGGCCTTGTCCGGGTCGCGTTCCTGGATCTTGGTGACGAGGAAGACTTCGTTGCGGCGCTTGGCCATCACTTTGCCGACGCGGGTTTCGCTGACGCCGTTGCCGTAGGTCTGGGCGGTATCGACGTAGCGGATGCCGAGGTCGATCGCCTTATTGAGGGCTTCGAGGGCGTGGTCCTCTTCCTTGTAGGCGAGGAAGCGGCTGCCGCCGCCAATGCCGAGGACGGAGACGCGGGCGCCGGTCTTGCCGAGGAGGCGGGTGGGGAGCTTGCCCGGTTCGGCGGCGTGGCCGGTGGCGGCGACGAGCGAGGCCATGGCGGCGGATTCGAGGAATTGGCGGCGGCTGACAGTCATTCTGGGACTCATGCTAACAGAACGGGGCGCTGGATAAAATAGGTCATGCGACGTCGTACCCTGTTCACCGGCCTGGCGGGATTGCCGGCCGCGGCGCTGGCCGAGGAGAATCCGGAAGCATATTGGAAGCGGATCCGGGAGGAGCAGTTTCATCTGCCGGGGTGGCGGGCGTATATGAACAACGGCAGCCTGGGGGTGGCGCCGAAGCCGGTGGTGGCGGCGGTGTCGCGGTACCTGGAGCGGGGCGCGGCGATGGACCTGGACGAGTATCCGCGGTGGGGCTACGAGAAGATGGACGCGCACCGGGCGGCGCTGGCTGGGTACACGGGGTGCAAGCCGGCGGATTTGACGCTGACGCATAACGCGACGGAAGCGATGTCGATGGTGGCGTCGGGACTGGACCTGAAGGCGGGCGACGAAGTCGTCATGACCGACCAGGAGCATCCGTCGGGGAAGGGGGCGTGGCTGGTGCGGCAGGCGCGGCACGGGATCGCGGTGCGGCAGGTGGCGCTGCCGCTGCCGCCGAAGGATCCGGGGCAGATCGCGGATCTGCTGATCGGGGCGATCGGGCCGCGGACGCGGGTGTTGAGCTTCAGCGGGATTACGACGACGACGGGGATGGTGCTGCCGGTGCGGGAGATCTGCCGGGCGGCGCGGGCGAAGGGCGTGATCACGCTGGTGGACGGGGCGCACATGCACGGGCAGATTCAGTTCCGGATGGAGGAGATGGAGTGCGATTTCATGGCCGGGAGCCCGCACAAGTGGCTGTTCGCGCCGGCGGGGTGCGGTCTGCTGTACATGCGGCCGGAGATGAAGGAGCGGCTGTGGCCGTCGATCACGACCGACGGCTGGACGGGCCACGGGCTGGACGGGGCGCGGTTTATGCAGGTGGGCACGAACAGCCGGGCGATCTTCGAGGGGATGGTGGCGGGGATCGAATTCGCGAAGGCGATCGGGCCGGAGCGGATCTACGGGCGGCTGCGGCAGCTGTCGCGGATGGTTTTCGACCGGGCGCGGCGGACGGCGGGGGTGACGCTGTTGACTCCGGACGACGACCGGATGTTCGGATCGCTGGTGACGATGGATATGCCGGCGGCGCGGTTTGCGAAGTTTTCGGCGCTGTGCCGGCAGCGGAAGATCTGGATCATGCAGTCGGCGCGGTTCCGAGTGTCGGTGCATATTCACACGCGGCCGGAGGACATCGACCTGCTGTTCCGGACGCTGGAGGAGAGCGCCTAGTTGATCTGGATGGCGGGCCCGGCGGGGGCGGAGACGGCGCCGAGCTTCAGCTGGACGGTGTAGCTGCCGGGCGAGTAGAAGCCGGAGGGCAGGCGGATTTCCAGCTGATGGAGGCCGGGGGCGGCGAGCGAGAAGCGGACGACCTCGGCGGCGAGGGGGCCGAGGCGGACCTGCGGGGTTTCGGCGGCGAGGGCGCCGGCGCCGGCAAGGAAAAGAGTGACGACGGAGCCGCGGGTGGCGGGGTTGTCGGCGGCGTTGAGCGAGCCGTTGGCATTGACGGCCTGCGGGAAGAGGCCGGGGGCGGCGGGGGCGGCGCGGGCGGCGCGGGCGGCGGCGGCGGCGCGGCGGCGCAGGGCGTCGGATTTGACGAGGGGGCCGGCGCGGCGGGGGTCGGGGATGAG
>CAYMTH010000211.1:0-298 GCA_964393235.1 uncultured Solibacteraceae bacterium
CGGCACGGCGCGTACCGCTCGTTCCAACGCAATCTGCTAATGGTTTTGGCACCGGGATCCCAGATTTCCCGGTGCCTGGGATGGGCTACTTACTTCTTGCCCTTCCCCGAATCGTCGGAGCCGCCAGAATTGGACCCGCCGCTGCCGGAAGAGGAACCGCTGCCGGAGGAGGAACCGCTGCCGGAAGAGGAACCGCTGCCGGAGGAGGAACCGCTGCCGGAGGAGGAACCGCTGCCGGAGGAGGAGCCATTATTCTTGCCCTTATCATCCGTACCGCCCGAGTTGCCGCTGCCGGAGT
>CAYMTH010000211.1:398-6796 GCA_964393235.1 uncultured Solibacteraceae bacterium
TCGAGCTGCCGCTGCCGGAGTTCGAGCTGCCGCTGCCGGAGTTCGAGCTGCCGCTGCCGGAGTTCGAGCTGCCGCTTCCAGAGGAGGATCCACCAGACGAGGAGCCGCCACCGCTGGAGTTCGAGCCATTGTTTTTGCCCTTGTCATCGGTGCCGCCCGAGTTGCCACCGCTCGACGAAGAGCCGCCACCGCTCGAGGAGGAGCCACCGCTGCTGGACGAAGAGCCACCGCTGCTCGAGGACGAGCCCGAGCCGGACGTGCTGCCACCCTTGTCGTCGCCGTTGTTGATCGTGCCAGGGAGCGGCGGAACCGTGGTGAAGGAAGACTGCTGGACCACACCCGCCATCAGAACTGATCCGGCGCCGGTACGGACGCTAATCGGCTGTCCAGCGACGAGCGTGGGGAGCGAGCCGCCGTCGCGGGTGCTGATTTCGAGTTCCCCACCGCGCATGGGCGGAGGCCCGATGACGATCTGCCCAACCGCGCGGTCCCCGACGAACACCTGGAGGACGGTACCCTGCGGCAGATTTACGTTCTCGACTTCCACCGAGAGCTTATTGTCACTGGCACTGCGGGTGCGGAAGTCGATGTTGCCGCGGGCGTTGATGCCATTGATAGTGCCGCCGGCGAGGGGCGACTGAAGACGAACTTCATTCGATCCGCTCGAGCCGGACGGGGTGGCGCCCCCGGCAGGTATTGTGCCGGGCTGCGTCGGCGAAGCGCCGCCGGTGCCGGCGAGATCGCTCGGGCTCGGATTGTCGTCGAAGGTGCGGCGCTGCAGGGCACCGGCGAGGATGGGGCCGGAGGCATTCGAAATCCGGACCAAGTCCCCGGCGCGGAGCGAGGGGAGGGAGTCGCCGTTGCGGCTATCGAGTTCGAGTTCTCCCCCCCAGCCCATCTGGCCGCCGCGGAGACGGACCCGGCCGACTTTGCGGCCGCCGATTTCGACTTCCACTTCGTCGCCCGTGCGGGCATTGACGCCGTTCACTTCGACAAAGAGGCGGGTGGTGTTCAACCGCCCGTCCTGCCGGAACTCCACTTCGCCGGACGGGCGGACGCCGCTGAGCGCGCCGCCGGCGAGCGGCGAGCGAAGGATCGTTTTGTCATCGGGAACGGCGGCCGGGGTGACCGCGGCCGGGACCGGCGCGGCGTTCATCGGCGAGTCATCGAGCGGACGGCGCTGCAGGACGCCGGAGAGGAGCCCGCCGGACGTGCCGCGGATGGCGACGACGTCACCGGGCTGGAAGGTGGGGACGGTGGCGCCGTCGCGGGAGTTCAGTTCGAGTTCACCGCCACGCGCGGGAGGGCCGGAGACCCGAAGAGTGCCGATGGAGGCGCCGTTGACAAGGACTTCCAGAACGGTGCCCGCGGGCAGGTTCATGTTCTCGAGTTCGACGGAGAAGGCGCGATCGCCGCGGGAGGGCCGGAGGCGAAAATCCGCCGGGCCGCCCGCTGCGACGCCACCGATCGGGCCGCCGCGCAGCTGCGTGCGCAGACGGACCTCGTCGAAATCGCCGGCCAGGGCCGAGCCCGCGAGGAGCAGGGCCGGGAGGATTGTCCGACGGAGGGAGGGATAGAAGAAGTGGTACATTTCTTTGTTCTCTTTATCTGGGGATTTAGAACAGGCCGGCCACAGCCGGGTTGGGGTTGACAGGTTCCAGCTCGTAGTCATGCGAGCCGGGAGCAAAGTTGGTGAGCGTGGTTTCCAGCGCGGTATCGGCATCGCCGCAGGAATCGGCGCCAGAGGTGTGGCAGACGGTCCGCTGGTGGATGCGTTCAAAGAGCCTGGCGGCGCGGGCGTTCACGTTGTGAAGCCACTTGCCCGTATCGACGCCGGCCTCAAACTCCGCGCGGGTGAGGATGACGACCGGGCGGCCGTCGATCCGCAGGCGGTACTGCTCATTGGGAAGGCCGGAGACCCGGAGCGACACGGCGGCCGAGCGATGCCACTCGAAGGAGCGGAGTACGGATTCGGTCTCGGGATCGGACCAGATATAGGGGCGAGCGGGGAGTCCGTCGACCTGCGACCAGGAGATCCATTCCTTCACAGTGAGGTGAGTGACATTGGTGTTGGTAGGCGCTGCGTAGGCGGTCTGCGCATTGACGTAGGTTTCGCGCGCCGGGGCGTTCTTGTAGCCGAAGTGGCGGAGGAGAAGCTCGGCGGTCGCGATCTGGCCGGGGCGCGCCACGAGGCGTGTGGGGCCACCAACAAGTGCGGAGGCCTGCAGGATATCGACGACGGCATCGGCGGGCTTGCGGTTCGCTTCGACCCAGCGCCGGTAGGGGGCCAGGACCTCATACATCGGGTTGCCCGCTTCGACTTCCTTCACCGGGGTGCCGATCAGGCCGGTGAAGACGAAGCGCACCTGCGGGGAGACCGACCGGATGCGGGCCAGAAGCTGTGCGTCGCGATCGAGAACAGCCCGGGCGTCGACCGTACCGGCGAGGGCTTCCTCGAACGGCAGGCGATAGACGATGACGCCGAAGTGGGACCACTGGATCTGCTCGAACCAGGGGTCAAGCTGCGCCGGGGCGGCCAGCGGGGCGGAGAAGGCGGCCTTTGCGCCGCATTCGGCGATCCGGGCGTAGTCGACGGCGGAGGCGTAGATGCGGCTTTCCGGGGACGAAGGTCCGAGGAAGGCGATGCGGGTTTCACAGGGCAGCTGGCCGAAGGCCGACCAGGAGAGGCCGAGGAGGGCGAGGACGCGGAGGCCGGTCATTTCGCCCTCGTCGTCGTCGCGGCCGTTACCGGGAGAATGTTCCGGATGGCGCGGATCATGATGGACGGCTTGCCGTCGGCGGCGAGGGCGATCCAGCGGCCGACGGTGTCGTTGCCGATGCGGAGCATGCCGCTGTGCTGGGAGCGGTCCGCGTCGATAGCCGGGTCGCGATCGACGAAGCCGGTCGCCTGGCGGATCTTCTCGACGTCCTCGTAAGAGGCGCGGAGCAGCTTCCAGTTCGGGGTGAGCGCGCGGAGCTTGTGATACTCGGCGAGCTTTTCGACCGAGTCGCGGGCCGGGTCGAGCGAGAGCGAATAGATATGGACGTCCTGAATGCCCTCCTGTTGCAGGAGGCTGTTCAGCCGCTTGATGTTGGAGGTCATCGCGGGGCAGATGTTCTGGCACTCGCTGTAGAAGAAGTTGATGATGACCGTCTTGCCGGCGACCAGGTCGCTGTAGAACGAGTGGGTGCGGCCCTCATGGTCCGTGACGGGGAGGTCCGGCATTGCGCCGGCCGACAGGAGCGGCGCAATCGTGGCGAGCAAGAAGACGAGTTTGCGCAGTCCCGGCATGGGGAGTGGCAGGGACAGATTGGGGCGGCGAAGAAGCGACAACGATGCATTCTGGGGGTGCATTGTTTTTTCCTGTTTTTGTAATGTTTGAAGTCAGAGGTAGCCTGGCCCTTCGCAGTGAGGGTGGAGGCGGGACAGGGAGATTGTAGGAGCCGGCTGCCGGGTCGGAGCCGGCCCTGTATCCAGTTAGATCGCCGGGGCGGCCGGAGGCGACAGTTTGTCGACGATGTTCCAGCGCATCATCATGGCGTGGTCCTCATGGACGACGTTGTGGCAGTGGGAGACGAAGTCGCCCGGAAAATCGCGGAACTTCATCAGGACGTCCATCGTGACTCCGCCTTCGAGGACGTACATGTCCCGGCGGCCCATGTAGCGGGGGTTGTTCTGCGCGTTGACGCCGTTCACCGTGAGGATGCGGCCCTCCTCGAAGTGATTGTGAACGGGGTGCCACCAATTACCAGACGTTTCGAGTGTCCAAATCTCGGCCGAGTTGGTCAGGATTTCGAACGATTGCGTTGGATTCCAGAGCTGCCCGTTGATGGTCCAGCGGCCGTTCGACCGGTCGAACTTGAAGTAACGCCGCTTGAGGGTAGCCAACTGCGCCGCGGAGGGGAGCGCCGGGAGATTTCGCAGCGACATGGTGGAGCTGAACTGGCTCTTGTCCGGGGCCGTGACGGCGGCAGCGACACGGATCTCAAGAACCTTGGGAGACTGCGCCAGCGGCAACAGACCATCCGGCTTGCGCGGATCGGTGTGGACCATACGGTTGGCAAAATAGAGGCGTTTGCCGGCAAACTTGCTGAAATCGACGATGACATCAAAGCGCTGGGCCGGGGCCAGTTCCATGCCATCGGGACGCGCATACGGCTTGGGCAAGAGGTTGCCGTCGGTGCTGATCTGATAGAAGGGAATGTCGAGAGCCGCGCCGGTGGCGTCGGTTAACTGCACATGCCACACGCGGGTCGGGCCTGGCGTGTAGAGCCGCAAACGATACTTGCGGGGTTCGACCGTCATGTAGGGAGTGATCTTACCGTTGACGGCGAAGGTGTTCCCCAGCACGCCGTCCATGTCGGTCTGGTCGAAATCCACCTGTCCCTGCGCGTTGATGAGCGGATCGTGGAAGAAGAGCGGAAGGTCGTACTGGCCGGCCGCACCGGCGGGGAGGCAGAGGCCGGTCGTCTCGACGCCGGTATCCAACGCGTCGAAACACTTGACTGGACCGAAGAGACCCCGCGTCACGTTCGGCGCGGTGAAGTCGATCATGTGATCGTGGTACCAGAGCGAGCCGAGGGCTTCGAGAGGATCGTTGCCGGCCTTCATCATCGGCCAGTGATAATCCATGGTCTCCCCCGGGGAAAGGAAGCGCTCCGGGAAGCCGTCACTGATGGACGGTGCGTGCATGTTGTGGAGGTGGATGGACGTTTTCGGAATACCGAAGCCGGAGTGCGTCGCGTTGGGGTCGAAAGTGCTGCGCCACCGGACCAGCACGGGTTCGCCATACTTCAGGTGGAGGAGCGGGCCCGGGACGGAGCCGCCATAGGCGAACAACTTGGAGGGGGAGTAGCCTTGCCGCTGGAGGTCGGAATGGAGGTAGGCATTCGCGTAGCCGACCGTCATGTCGTAAAATTTGGCGGCGGGATAGGAAGAGTAGTTCTGGAAGTGATTGGGATCCATCGGCGCCTGGCCCGAAGCCGTCAACTTCGTGTTCAGGTTGGCAATGTTCCGTCCGGTGATTGTAGCCGGCGTTTTCGCCACGAGAGGCAGGATTCGATCAATAAAGGGTGTCAACGTCCCGGAGAACGGCGCTACGGCTTGCGCGCGCAGCGTGGATACAACGGCGGGGGCACCCGCCACCAGCCGAAACAGGTTCCGGCGGGAGAGCCTGAGACGATTCGAATAATTATCGGGCTTCATTCTGTGCCTTCTTGTGAGGAGATCTGGGTGGTGCAAGACCAGTATCGGGAATGGGGGGGAAATCCCGAATCGAGGGATACCCGGCATTGCCGAAAAGAATCCAAGAATGGCGTTTTTGGGCCAAAAATGGAGGAAAAGTACTGGTATTTCGCCCTTCCGGCGGAACCTGTTCTGGTACTTTCCGGGTGGCGTCTTTGCCGTTGTGCTCGGGGGGCGCAGAGGGGGCGGCCGCAAAAGTTGTTACATTTTGCGGACTTTCGTCTGCCTGGCCGTTCCTAGTACCCTCTCGGCGCACGGCTCGCAAAAGTCCCCGCAATGAGCACAGTTTCGAGGGGACTAGTACCGGATGGCTTCAGGGATTCCCCTGCCTGGTTTTTCGCAGTTAGGCGTTTTTCGGCTTCTCTTGCCCCGGGGACTGCGTTTCGAAAGGGGGGAGGCGTGTCTTTAAGGAACGGCAGCCCAAGCGGGCAGGGGTTGTAAGCGTTGGCAGTCCGGCATGGGGCGTCCGCGGCGTGGACTGTGCCGAAGCGCGATGCGCGGACTCCGGGGCTGGTAAGGACCCTAGCCCGATGCACGCGGGGTGCGGTCCTGTGGGATTGCGGCGGCTCGGGGCGGCGCTTGCGCCGGTGAAAGATCGACTGAGGTGATCTCGAACGTCAGCGGTCGGGTGCGAGGCGCAACTGGGAAGCGGTAAAGCTGGCTGTAGGTTTGTGGGTCCGTATTTGTGGGGAAACCTGGAAATGCGCGCCGCGCCTGTGGCATTGCGTCCGTGACTGGACTTCAGGCCGGAGCGTGGTGCTTCGAGGGCCGTCCCATTGTCTGTCTTTTCCGCGAGAGCCAATGCGTGGATGAAATCGACGTCCTCTCCGATCGCGCGTCCTGGATCCGGCACCGGACGAGAACAACACGGGCCGACCGGTGGCGGCGAGCCCGCGGCTCAACGCAAGAACGACGATCTCCATTCCAAGTGGGAAATCCCGTTGGAACATGAGCCAGTGTTGCTGGACTATGGCAGCCTGCGCCTGGTGTGTGCCAGGGGAGAGAGTGCGCTTGGGAGGTGGAAGAACGGGGCTCGAGGGTGGGTTCGTTTTTGTGGTTATCGGAAAAGTCCTGGTAGCACGTCCCCTGGGAATCGTCTGGGGTCGGGCTGCTTTGGGTTTGGTTTCCGGGGGCGTGACTATGATTTCGCGAT
>CAYMTH010000211.1:6806-8049 GCA_964393235.1 uncultured Solibacteraceae bacterium
AGACGAGGCGGCAGGTTTCGACTCCGTCCGGATCGGCGGTGTAGATCGTGATGGGCTCCGGTTGCAGCCAGGTGTTTTCGGGGTTGCCCTAGCAGGGCTCGGCGGAGGTGCTGATGTTGGTGTGGATGAATTTCAGTCGATGCGTTAGGGCGCGATGGGGGGGCGGCGAGCGATCTCGCGGATCCAGACGATCGCGAGCTTGTCGTCAGGGTGGAGGGCGCGGCCGGCGCCGGTGATGATGGAGAGTTCGTGGATTTCGGGCTCCAGGTTGGTGGGGCTGGCGCCTTCGTTTTGAGTGACGACGTTCCACTTGGCCGTGATGAGGCACCGTTATCGGCGGGTCTGCCCGGTGGCGGTGGCGATGTCGACGGCGACGCTCCAGGCGAGCTGCTTGACGGGCTGATACTGTGCCTTGAGTTCGTGGACGCGGACGACAAATTCACGACTGTCCTCCGTCGCGGCGCCGTCTTCGCGGGCGAGTGGCCTATTTGGTCCTTTTCAGTCTGCAGAAATGCAAAAGGCCCTCGTATGGGACGAGGGCCTTTTGTTTGGTACACGTTGGTGTCTCTCTATTTCTAAAACATTTTCCAATCGGTATCCCAACACTGATCATGCGTCTGGCCGGCTGCGGAGAGTAGCTCAGATGGAAGGGCCCAAGGTAAGGGCCCTTCCATCGATCCCCGACAGAGGAAACTTACTCCAGCACGTGGAACGTGGTGGCGTGGGTGATGACGCCCGTTCCGTTCGGCGTGACGTAGTTGGCGCGGACGGCGACGGGGCAGACGTTGCCGTTGAGGTTGAAGTCGGTGACGCGAATCCGCCAGGTGCCGAAGTCGGCGAGGTCCGCAACCACCGGAACGTTTTCGGCGTTCGCCACCGCGGCCGGGGTGGCCGGTATCACTGCGCCGGTGACGGTCGTGCGGGTCTGCCCGTTGCGGAAGACGAACTGCAAGCGAACACGGGCGTTGGCGACCGCGGCGCGGTTGGCGCCGAAGAGGACGCTGCCCTGGACCTGAAGGAAGTCGCCGTTGACGCGGGCGTCGGTGAGACAGTTATACCGCTGGATGCTGACGCGCGGCAGGGTACCGACCGCCGGCTGGCCCGCGCCACCTTCGAGGACGGTGCCATCCTCCGCCGTGAGCGGGAGCAACTGTCCGTTGTCGGCCTCGAGGGTGTGGGCATAGTATTTCGCGCTGGCCGCCGGACCGGCAGGCACCGCGGACGAGGCACCCGCACCCGATGC
>CAYMTH010000212.1:0-3218 GCA_964393235.1 uncultured Solibacteraceae bacterium
CGCCCCCCGACCCCACCCCGCCCCCCCCGCCTCTCCGTCCCTCCGCGGCATCCCCGTCGAGGAAGGCCGCAAATGGTGGTCCTTCCAGCCCGTCCGCGAACTCCCCGCGCCCTCTGTCCGAAGCGCCGCCTGGCCCCGCCGCAAGATCGACGCCTTTCTCCTCAATCGCCTCGAAGCCAAAGGCCTTGCTCCCTCCCCCGCTGCCGATCGCCGCACCCTCGCCCGCCGCCTCTACATCGACTTGACCGGCCTCCGCCCCTCCTACGCCGAAGTCGAAGCCTTCGCCAGCGATCCCGATCCCGCCGCCTATCCCAAGCTCGTCGAAAAGCTCCTGGCGTCTCCCCAATACGGTGAAAAATGGGGCCGCCACTGGCTCGACGTCGCCCGCTACGCCGAAGACAACCCGACCTCCGAAGCCACCAACCCGCCCTATCCCTACGCCTGGCGCTACCGCGATTGGGTCGTCGAAGCCCTGAACAAGGACCTCCCCTACGACCGCTTCCTGAAGCTCCAACTCGCGGCCGACAAGCTGCCCGATACCCCGCGCACCGATCTCCGCGCCCTCGGCTACCTCGGCGCCGCGCCCGTCTATCACAAGGATCAGCGCCTCTCCCTCGACGTCATCTCCACCTTCCTTGCCGACGATTGGGATGAACGCGTCGACGCCGTCACCCGCGGCATCCTCGGCCTCACCGTCGCCTGCGCCCGTTGCCACGATCACAAATTCGATCCCATTACCACCCGCGACTACTACGGACTCGCCGGCGTCTTCGCCTCCACGATGCGCTCCGAACGCCCCGTCTTCGACATCGATCCCGCCGTCGAAGCCCGTTTCCAATGGGTCCAGCGCCGCCTCTTCGATCTCGCCTACTCCCGCAATCTCCTGACAAACGAAGCCTCCACCGTCGTCGGCGCCGAGGTCCGCGTCGCCCGCTGGAAACAGGAGATCGCCGCCCTCCAGGCCGAAATGGAAACCCTCCGCGAGCGCTATCCCGTCCTCGTCGATTACCTCGCCCGCTACTGGCGCGACCCCGCCGCCCAGGCCAAGCAAGCCGTCGCCACCCGCCGCCGCCCCGCCGCCTCCAACGAGCCCTTCATGAACGTCGTCTACGACGCCGCCAACTTCGTCGACGGCTCCGACGCCAACTATACGTTCATCCACTACAAGCCCAACGAACCCCGCGATCTCCCCGTCTTCCTCCGCGGCAATCCGGCCAGCCCCGGCGACGTCGTCCCCCGCAAATTCCTCTCCGTCCTCAGTCAAGGAACCGAAGCCCTCCCCAACGGCTCCGGCCGCCTCGATCTCGCCAACAAGATCGTCACCGACGCCGCCCCCCTCACCGCGCGAGTCATCGTCAACCGGGTCTGGGCCTGGCACTTCGGCAAGCCCCTCGTCGCCACCCCTTCGGACTTCGGAACGCAAGGCGAAAAGCCGACCCATCCCGAACTCCTCGACGACCTCGCCGCCCGCTTCATCGCCAACGGCTGGTCCCTCAAGTGGCTCCACCGCGAGATTCTCCTCTCCAGCGCCTGGCAGCAATCCAGCCGCCGCCGCCCCGACGGCGACAAGCTCGACCAGGCCAACGCCCTCCTCTGGCGTATGAACCCCCGCCGTCTCGACGTCGAAGCCTATCGAGATTCCCTCCTCAAAATCGCCAACAACCTCGATACCAAACTCGCCGGCCCCTCCCAGGATCTCGACGACGAAGCCAACCACCGCCGCACTCTCTACGGCCGCATCTCTCGCGGACGCCAGAACAATCTCCTCAAGCTCTACGACTTCCCCGAGGCCGCGCAGACCGCCCCCGCCCGCGACCTGACCACCACGCCCCTCCAGCAGCTCTACGTCCTCAACGGCGTCTTCGTCAAAACCCAGGCCGCCCGCCTCGCCGCGCAGGTAGAAGCCGCGCCCGACAAGGTCCAGGCCCTCTACCGCCAGGTCCTCGCCCGCGACCCCAGCCCCAAGGAGCGCGACCTCGCCGCCTCCTACCTCGCCTCCGCCACCATCGAACAACTCGCCCACGTCCTGCTCGCCACCAACGAGGTGCTCTTCCAGCCATGATCTCCCGCCGCCAACTCATCCATCAGCTCGCCGGTGGCTTCGGCGCCGTCGGTCTCAACGCCCTCGCCGGCCACTATACCGGTCCGCGTACTACCGGCAAAGCCAAGCACGTCATCTTCCTCTTCCTCGCCGGCGGCCCCTCGCAAGTCGACATGTTCGACTACAAGCCCTCCCTCGAAAAGTTCGCCGGCCAGCGCCCTGGCTCCGCCGACCTCCGCACCGAGCGCCAGACCGGCGGCCTCCTCCCCAGTCCCTTCAAGTTCTCCAAACACGGCCAGTCCGGCATCGAACTCAGCGAGCTTCTTCCCCAGATGGGCACCGTCATCGACGACGTCTGCGTCATCCGCTCGATGTACACGTTCAACCCCACCCACACCCCCGCCCGCAGCCTCATCCACTCCGGCTCCATCCTCGCCACCCGCCCCAGCCTCGGCGCCTGGCTCTCCTACGGCCTCGGCACGGAGAATCAGAACCTCCCCGCTTTCATCGCCCTCAGCCCCGGCGGCACCGGCGGCGGTTCTCTCCTCCGCAGCGGCTTCCTCCCCGCCGAACACCAGGGCACGCCCTTCTCCGACTCCGAAGTCGAGCCCGAGAAGATGATCGCCAACCTGAAGAACAAGTGGCTCGACGCCGCCGCCCAGCGCCGCCAACTCGACGCCGTCCAGGCCCTCAACCGCGAGTTCAGCGCCGGCTTTGGTGCCGACGATTTCCTCGAAGGCCGCATCCAGTCCATGGAAGCCGCCTACCGCATGCAGTTTGAGGCTCTCGACGTCTTCGACCTCCGCAAGGAGCCCGAAGCGATCCGCTCCGAATACGGCGCCACGCCCTTCGGCAACGGCTGCCTCCTCGCCCGCCGCCTCGTGGAAAAGGGCGTCCGCTACGTGCACGTCTACCACAACGCCGGCCAGGACTGGGATGATCACAAGGACATCGAGAAGAACCTCCGCGGCCGCTGCCCCGCCATGGACCAGGCCGCCGCGGCCCTCATCCGCGACCTCAAACGCCGCGGCCTACTCGACGAGACCCTCGTCGTCTGGGGCGGGGAATTCGGCCGCACGCCTGTCTCCGAATCCGGCACCGGCCGCGATCACAACCCCTACGGCTTCACCATGTGGATGGCCGGCGGAGGCGTCAAAGGCGGCCTGGCTTGGGGCGC
>CAYMTH010000212.1:3263-5511 GCA_964393235.1 uncultured Solibacteraceae bacterium
TTCCGCCTCACCGGCGTCGAACCCGCCCGCGTCGTCAAAGGCATCCTCGCCTAACCCTGTCGCAGCGCCTCCATCGGCTCCACCGTCGACGCCCTCCGCGCCGGTCCCCACACCGCCGCCACCGCAGCTGCGCCCAGTAATCCCAACGCCGCCGCCAGCGGCCACACCGGGGCCGTGCCCTCCGGCAGCATCCGCTGCGACGCGGCCACTCTCCCCGCCGCCACCGCCAGTGGTACGCCCAGCGCCAATCCCGCCAGCGCCAGAGCCAGCCCCTCGCGCAGCACCTGTCCCATCACCGCGCCCCGCGACGCCCCCAGCGCCATCCGGATCCCGATCTCCGGCGTACGCCGCGCCGTCGTGTGCGCCATCAGCCCGTAAAGCCCCACCGCGCACAGCACCAGCGCCAGCACGCCGAAACTCCCGCACAGCCACGCGAAGAGCCGTTCCCGCTGCAGCGTCCGCGAAATCTGCTGCTCCATCGTGTACACGTCCACCAGCGGCAGGTCTTTGTCGAGCTCTCCCATCGCCGCCCGCACCGCGCCCAGCGCCACTCGCGGATCCACCGCCGTCCGCACCACCACCGCGGCCGACTCCCGCTCGTAGTCGAACGGCAGATACACCACCCGGTGCGGTTCGTGCAGGTCCGAATACTGCGCCGTCTTCACGATCCCGATCACTTCCTGCTCGCTCTCCCCCACCTTTACCCGCGCCCCGAGCCCCACCTCCAGCGCCTGCGCCAGATTCTCTCCGATCAACGCAACGTTCTTCTCGCCCGGCCGCGCCATCCGCCCCGCCAGCAGCGGCACGCCCAGCGCCTCCACGAACCGCCGGCTTCCGTTGTGCACGCTGATATCCGCTCTCTTTCCGCTCGCCGTCGTCGCCTGATCCCAATACCCCCCGCCCATCATCGGCCTCGTCTGCGCCAGGCCCACCTGTTCCACGCCGGGCACTCCGCTCAGTCGCTCCTCCACGGCCTCGTAGAACTGCCGCAGCCGCGGTCCCTGATAGCCGATCTCCCCCGGCCGGACGTCGAACAGCAGCACGTGCCCGCGTTCAAAACCCGCGTCGCGGCCCGCCACCTCGTTCAACCGCGCCGTAAACACCACCGCCGCCGACACCAGCAACACGCCCAGCGCCACCTGGGCGACCACCAGCAGCCGCGCGGGCGCCCACCGCCGCCGGCTCAACGTCACACCCTCCTTCAACGCCGGCGCCATGCCCGCCGTCGCGGTTCTCCATGCCGGATACAACCCGAACAGCAGCGCCGTCCCGAGCGTTACCAGCCCCGCCCCGGCCAGCGCCCGCGGATCCGT
This sequence comes from uncultured Solibacteraceae bacterium, assembly GCA_964393235.1. GTDB lineage: Bacteria > Acidobacteriota > Terriglobia > Bryobacterales > Bryobacteraceae. Next base: position 4,577 of record CAYMTH010000212.1, read on the forward strand.
CTCCGGCGTCAGCGCCAGCGCGTCCGTCCACGGAATCAGCGACACCATCAAGTGCCCCAGCGCCGACGCCACCCCGATACTCAACACCCCGCCCAACCCCGCCAGCAGTAGGCTCTCGGTAAACAACTGCCGCATCAGCCGCCCCTGGCTGCACCCCAGCGATACGCGCAGCGCGGCTTCCTTCTCCCGCTCCACGCTTCGCGCCAGCAGCAGGTTGGCGATGTTCGCGCAGGCAATCATCAGCACCAGCCCCACCAGGCCCAGCAGCGTCCAAACCGGATCCCCGAAATTCCGCCGCAACGAACCCAGTCCCTGCGCGGCATCGGAAAACCGCAGCCGCGGCGCCGTCTCGGCCGACTTCGGCGGCGCCGCCCAACTCCCTGCATACGGCGCGCTCAACATCGCCGCCGCCTCGCCCGCCGTCACGCCCGCCGCCCGTCGCGCCAGCAACTGCATCACCCACCGCCGCGAATCGCTCATGCCGCCCCGGTACCAGCTCTCCGGCCCCAGCATCTGCGGGCTCTGCGGAATCGGCACGTAGAGGTCGGTTCCCTCGCCCGCGACAATCCCCGTAAACTCCTTCGGCAGCACCCCGACGATCGTGTACACGCGGTTGTTCACCCGCAGCGCGCCGCCCACCGCCTCGCGCGCCCCGCCCAACCGCGACTGCCAGTAGCGATGCGTGACCACTACCGATGGCGCCGCGTTCCCAGCCTCGTCGCTGTCCTGAAGCACTCGTCCCACCGCCGTTCCCAGGCCAAGTACCGCGAAAAAGTTGCCGGTGACGGCCCGTAGATCGGCCACGTGCACCTGTCCGCCGTAAGCCGCACTGACGGGCTGAATGTTCAGGTGTCCAGCGATTTGGATCTTCGCCGGCGCCGCCTCCCGCATCGCCCGGTACGCCGCGAACGAAAAGAAATCGGCCACCCGCAATG
>CAYMTH010000212.1:5626-8047 GCA_964393235.1 uncultured Solibacteraceae bacterium
GCCGCCGGAGGACGACTGGTTCATCGGCCCCGGATGCCCCTGCGAATACCAGAAAATCTCGCTCAACTGCTCCGGCGCCGGAACCGGCAATCGCCGCCACAGAATCGTGTCGGCCAGCGTCAGGATCGCCGTCGTCGCCCCGATCCCCAACGCCAGCGTCGCCACCGCCGCGCCCGCCGCATCGCCTCCGCCCGCGAACACCCCTGCCGCTCGAACTCGTCCGCCAGCGACTCCAGGTGATACCGCACCTCGGCGTCCAATTCACTTTCCGCTTTCCGCCACGGCCACCGCATCTACGCCTCCAGCACCCACTGAATCGCCGCCGTGTACCGCGACCACTCTTCCATCTCCGTCTCCAACTGTCGCCGCCCCGCCTTCGTCAGCGAGTAGACCTTCGCCATCCGCCCGTTCTCGCCTTCCTTCCATTCGCTCTCGAGGAGCCCCTTCCGCTCCAACCGGTGCAGCGCCGGATACAGCGACCCCTGCTGGACCTCCAGAACCTGCCGCGACGTCACCAGAATCTTCTGCGCGATCGCATAGCCGTGCGCCGGCTCCTGCGCCAGCATCTTCAACACCAGCAAATCCAGAGTTCCCTGCATCAGTTCCGGTTTCTTCGCCACAATGCCTAGCCTTTCTACATATAGTGAAATGCACAATGTGTAGAATGTCAAGGCATCGGTGCCCGGTTATCATACGGACATGGCGGCCAGTCCCCCGCCCAAGCTCACCCCCGCCGAGTATCTCGCCCTCGACCGCGTCTCCGACGTCCGCTACGAGTACGCCGACGGCCTCGCCGTCGCCATGTCCGGCGGCACCGGCGCGCACGCCTTCCTCATACTCGCCACGGGTCGTGAACTGTCTCTGGCGCTTCGTTCCCGTCCCTGCAACGTCGGCGTTGCTTCGCTCCGTTTGCAGGTCGATGACGTCGCCGCGTACTTCTATCCTGACGTGATGGTGCTGTGTGGGCCGATCCGTTACGCCGGGGATACGCGGGATACGGTTCTGAACCCCACCGTCGTCGTCGAAGTCCTCTCGGGCTCCACTGAGCGCTGGGACCGCACCGGCAAATTTGCGAAATACCGCGCCGTCCCTACCATCCACGAGTACGTCCTCGTCTCCCAGAACGAGATGCTCATCGAGTGGTACACCCGCCGCGAAAACGGTGAATGGGTCTACCGCACGGCCACCGGCCCGGACGGCATCTGCCACCTCGAGTCCCTCGAAATCGACCTCTCGCTCGCCGAAATCTACCGCGGCATCGACCTCGCCTAGCCCTCGCCGCCGCCCTCCGGCATCTCCTCCAACAGGTTCTCGAACTTCGTGAACTCGTGCAGAAACGCCAGCTTCACCGTCCCCGTCGGGCCGTTACGCTGCTTGGCCAGAATCAGCTCCGCCTTCCCGAACAGGTTCGCGTCGAACCGCTTGTAATACTCCTCGCGGAACACGAACATCACCATATCGGCGTCCTGCTGACGGTGATCGCCCGGCCGCGTTTCCGGCGCGCGGCTCAGCTGCGACAGCACGAAAAACGGGCACTTCAATTCCTTTGACAGCAGCTTCAAACCGCGCGACAACTGGCTCACTTCCTGCGTCCGGTTCTCGCTCCGGCCCGGCGTCGACATCAGCTGCAGGTAGTCGACGATCACCAGCCCCAACTCGTGGTCCCGCGCAATTCGTCGCAGCTTGGCGTGAATGTCCATCAGCGTCACGTTCGACGAATCGTCGACGAAGATCGGCGCCCGCGCTAGGTCGATCGTCGCCTTCTGCAGCATCCGGCGTTCGTCCGCGTTCAAGAACCCCTCGCGGAATTTCGTCTGCGACACCCGCGCCTGCGCGCAAATCATACGCGTTAGCAGCGACTCGTTCGACATTTCGAGCGAGAACACCGCCACCGCCTTCGGGTTCGTTGGGTTCATCGCCACGTACGTCCCCAGGTTCAATGCCAGCGCCGTCTTGCCCATCGCCGGACGGGCCGCCAGAATGATCAGTTCCCCCGGCCGGAACCCGCCCGTCATCTCGTCCAGTTTGACGAACCCCGTCGACGTCCCTCGCACGCGCCGCGTCGGATCGAGAAACGCGTTCAGCCCGCCCTCGAACTGGTCGATCACCTCGCGCGGCGTCTTCAGGGAGTCGGAGACCTGCGCCTCCCCCAGCCGCATCAACTGCTCTTCCGCCGCTGCCAGAATCTCGCCCGGTTCGTCCGACCCGTTTACGCACCGGTCAATCAGACCCTGCGACGTGAAAATGATGTGCCGCAGTACCGCCTTGTCCTTGACGATCTTGATGTAGCTTTCCAGGTTGTACAGTTGCGGCAACCCGTCGTCGAGCGATACCAGATACGAAATCCCGCCCACGTTGTCCAACTCGCCGAACCGCATCAATTCGTTCGCCAGCGTCACGCGGTCGATCTTCTCGCCCCGC
>CAYMTH010000213.1:0-8022 GCA_964393235.1 uncultured Solibacteraceae bacterium
GGGGATACGGTGGTGCGGAGCATGGCATCGAGCTCGGGGTCGCGGTCGCCGATTTCGTTGGCGGTGGCGAACTGTGTGGAGGGGGCCTCGAGTTTGGCGAGTTCGGGGGCGAGCCATTTGTACTCGTCGAGCCGGGCGATTTCGCGGAAGTAGCGGCGGGTGGTGGTGTTCAACTGCACGGGCATGTAGGCGCGGGTGAGCTTGGAGATGGCGTCGGAGAGGTGGGCAACGGCGTTGTCCTTGCGGGGCAGGGAACCGTGGCCGGCCGAGCCGCGGGCGACGAGGATGATGCGGGTGGGCACCTTCTCCGAGGTCTGGACCTGGAAGACTTCGGTGCTGTCGGGAGTGCGGAAGCGGGCGCCGGCTTCGTTGAGGCAGAACTCGGCGTCGATCTTGGGCCAGGCGTTGCGGACGAGCCACTGGATGCCGGTGGAGCCGGCTTCTTCGTCGGCCTCGGCGAGGAAGATGATGTCGCGGGAGAGGGGGCGTTTGCTGAGCTTGAGTTCGACGAAGACGGCCATTTCGGCGGCGAGGAGGCTCTTGGTATCGACGGCGCCGCGGCCGTAAATGAAGCCGTCCTTTTCGAGTGCGGCGAAGGCGGGGACGGTCCAGAGTTTCGGCTCGATGGGGACGACGTCGGAATGGGCCATCAGGAGGAGGGGGCGATTGGCGGGGCTGCCCTTGAGGCGGGCGACGACGTTGAGGCGGTTGGGATCGCCGCCGAGGAGTTCGGCTTCGATACCCTCCTTGGCGAACTCGGCCTGGATGTAGCGGGCGACGAGGGTTTCGTTGCCGGGGGGATTGGAGGTATCGAGTTTGAGAAGGGCGGTGAAGTAGCGCTGGGTGCGGTCGGCGAGGGACTCGGCCGAGAGGGTGACGGCACAGAGGGCGAGGAGAAAGAGCCTCATGGGAGAGAGTGTAGCGCGCGGGCGGTTGCTACATTAGAAGGACCTCATGTTGTTTCGTTACATCGCTGTCGTGTTAGTGAGTTCCGCCTTGCTCGGCGAGGAGAAAGAGCCGCCGAAGCGCAAGGAGACGGTCGTGGTGACGGGAGCGTTTGAGCCGATTCCGTTGGAGGATGCCGACCGGAGCGTGCGGGCGATTCCGGCGCGGGAGCTGGCGCCGTTGACGGGGACGATTTCGGATCTGCTGAACCTGGACGCGTCGCTCGATTTGCGGGAGCGGGCGCCGGGGGCGGTGCAGAGCGGGCTGTCGATCCGGGGCGGGTCGTTCGGGCAGACGCTGGTACTGTGGAACGGGATGCGGCTGAACAGCGTGCAGACGTCGAACCTGAACATGGACGTTCCGGTGCCGGTGGACGCGCTGGAGCAGGTGGAGGTGCTGAAGGGGTCGGGATCGACGTTGTACGGTTCCGACGCGACGGCGGGGGTGGTCAACTTCATCACGAAAGCGCCTGGGCGGAGCGAGATCCGGCTACGGGGCGGATTGGGCAACTGGGGGACGCAGCAGCAGCGGGCTTCGCTGGCGTACGTGAGCCGCGGGTTCGCGCAGCAGTTGACGATGTCGCGGGACTTTTCGACCGGGTTCATGGCGAACCGGGACTACCGGAACCTTTCGGTGGCGTCGACAACGGCGTGGAAGCGGACCGAGATCAGCCTGGCGCACAACGACCGGCCTTTCGGGGCGGAGCAGTTTTACGGGAATTTCAATTCGTGGGAGCGGACGAAGAACTGGTTTGCCGGGATCCGGCAGGGGTTCGGAGAGAAGACGGAGGCGGCGTTTGCCTACCGGCGGCACACGGACCTGTTTGTGCTGTACCGGGACCGGCCGCAGGTGTACACGAACCGGCACATCGTGGAGGCCTACCAGGCGCAGGTGCGGCGGCGGGAGGACCTGCCGAAGGGGAGCCGGTTGCACTACGGGGTGGAGTTTTTGCACGACTCGATTGTGAGCAACAACCTGGGGACGCACTCGCGCGGGCGGGGCGCGTTGTATGCGGCCTGGGACGTTCGGGCGCTGAACCGGTTCTCGTTCACGGTGGGCGTGCGGGAAGAGGTATACCGGAACCGGCAGCGGCAGTTCAATCCGAGCGCCGGGGCGGGCGTGTGGCTGACGCAGCGGATGAAGCTCCGGGCGAGCGCGTCGCGGGCGTTCCGGCTGCCAACCTACACCGACCTCTACTATCGCGACCCGGCGAACGTGGGCAATCCGCTGCTGCGGCCGGAGAGCGCGTGGAGCTACGAGGGCGGACTGGACTGGAACGCGGCGGGGAACTGGCGCGGGGCGGTGACGGTGTTTCAGCGGCGGGAGCGGGACGGGATCGACTACGTGCGGTCGTCGCCGACGGCGATCTGGCAGGCGACCAACTTCCAGAAGTTGCACTTTACCGGGTTCGAGGCGACGGTCGGGACGGTGGTGGCGCGGCGGCACCGGGTGGAGGCGGCCTACACGGGGCTGAACGGGGCGCAGAGCGTGGTGGGGGCGTTGCAGTCGAAGTATGTGTTCAACTACCCGCGGCACACGGGGCTGGCGACGTGGCAGGCGGCGCTCGGAAAGGGTCTGATTGCGCGAAGCCGGGTGGGGGCGATGGAGCGGCTGGGGCGGGACCCGTACGCGGTGTGGGACGTCTTCGCGAGCTGGCAGAAGGGGCACATTCAGCCGTACGTGCAGTTGAATAACCTGACGGCGACGCGGTATCAGGAGTTGATCGGGGTGGTGATGCCGGGGCGGAGCGTGGTGGCCGGGGTCGAATTGGCGTGGGGAAATCGTTAACGGCGGTCACCGGGACGGGTGGGATACAATCAGAATCGGTGTTCCGCGTATTTTTGGCATGCGCCCTGGGCGCGATTTGTGTAACGGCGCAGCCACGCCCGGCGCAGACGGGGCAGTTGGACGCGAGCCCGGCGCTGTTTAGCGTGATGGCGGCGTTGAACGCGGCCGGCTACGACGTGGACGCGGAATCGCCGAACAACCATCCGGCGCGGGCGGCGATCACGAAGCATCTGCAGAGCCGGAACCTGGGTACTGTGCAGGAGCTGAAGGAGTACCTGGAGCGGCGGAAGGCCGGGGGGCGGGCGCTCGATTTGAGCCGGTTCATCTCCTTTGCGCTGTCGGTGGACGGGTCCCCGAACTTCCAGTACAAGTTTGCGGCGCACGAGATGCCGCCGGACCTGGCGCCGCTCGAGGGGTTCGACCGGTTGATGACGCGGTTTCACCGGGAAGCGGAGATCGACAAGCTGTGGAAAGAGATCCAGCCGGCGATCGACCAGGTGCTGGAGAAATATCAGGAACCGTTCATTAAGACGATCGCGGACGTGAACGCGTATCTGCGGAATCCGACGAGCGGGTACGTGGGGCGGCGTTTTCAGATTTTCGTCGAGCTGCTGGGGCCGCCGAACCAGATTCAGACGCGGGAGTACAAAGACGATTACTACATCGTGCTGACGCCGGCGCCCGAACCGCAGCTGGACTATCTGCGGTACGCCTATATCCGGTATCTGCTGGATCCGTTGTCGTTCAAGTTCATCGTGAACCTGGAGAAGAAGAAGCCGATCATCGACCTGGCGCAGGCGGCGCCGGCGCTGGAAGAGTACTACAAGAACGACTTCCAGTTGCTGACGACGGCGTGCCTGGCGAAGGCGGTCGAGGCGCGGATCAAGAAGGCCGAAGGGCCGAAGATGGTGGAGACGGCGCTTAAGGAAGGGTACATTCTGACGCCGTATTTCTACGAAGCGCTGGCCGGCTACGAGAAGCAGGAAGTGGCGATGCGGCTCTACTACCCGGATCTCATCGACGGGATCGACCTGAAGAAGGAAGACAAGCGGTTGCAGGGCGTGGAGTTCGCGTCGGCGAAGACGACGCGGACGGTGCGGGCGTCGCGGCGGGAGCAGGCGGCGCCGGAGATCACGGGCGTGTTCAAGACGCTGGAAGACGCCGAGGATCTGTACCGGGCGAAGAAGTACGCCGAAGCCAAGCCGCTGTTTCTGCGGGCGTTGCAGGAGACGCCGGAGCGGCCGCTGCACGCCAAGGCCTATTACGGGCTGGCGCGGATCGCGGCGTTGCAGCGGGATCCGGAACTGTCGGTGAAACTGTTTGAGAAGGTGCTGGATCTTGAGCCTGACGACACGATTCGCTCGCTGAGCCACGTAAACCTGGGGCATCTGTGGGCGATCAACAACGAACAGGAGAAGGCAGCGGAGCATTACCAGGCGGCCCTGGCTGTAAAGGGCGCGCCGCCAGCGGTTCGCAAGGCGGCCGAAAAGGCCTTGCAAGAGATTTCCCAATCCGAGAAGAAAAAGGAGAAGTGATGTTGAAGAATTTGTTCCTGCGGCTTGTTACCGGTTCGCTGGCGGCCGCGATGTTGATGGCGCAAGGCAAGCAGCCGCAGCCGAAGTCCCAGAAGGAAGTGGACGCGCTGAACGCGATGTTCCAGGCGGCGGACAACGACGCGCGGATCAAGGCGGCCAACGATCTGCTGACGAAGTTCGCCGATACGGATTTCAAGCCGCTGGCGCTGTACATGATCACGAACGCCTACAACGAAAAGAACGATCCGACCAACACGATCGTTTACGGCGAGCGGGCGGTGGACGCCGACAAGGCGAGCGCGCTGGGCGCGCACGCGCGGATCATGATGGCGATGGCGCTGGCGAAGACGACCAAAGAGTTCGACTTTGACAAGGAAGAAAAGCTGGGCCGGGCCGATAAGCTCGCCAAGGAAGCGGTGGAAGTGCTGAAGACGGCGCCGAAGTTCAACCCCGGGTTGACCGACGAGCAGTGGGCGCAGGCCAAGGCCAACTACACGGGCGAAGCGTACGTGGCGATGGGCATGTCGGCGACGGTACGGAAGAACTGGAACGCGGCGATCGAAGCCTACAAGGCGTCGGCCGAAGCGGACCCGAGCAACGCGGCGACGTTCGTGCGGCTGGGCGCGGCTCAGATGAGCGCCAACAAGTACGACGACGCGATCGCGACGCTCGATAAGGTCATCGCGATGCAGGGTGTGGATGCGCAGATCGTCACGATCGCCAAGGCCGAGCGCGAGAAGGCCGTGAAGGCGAAAGGGGCGAAGTAGCCGTTTTGTCCAAGCGCGCGGAGGTGGACGTCCTGATCGGCCGGTTGGAGTATTCCTTCCGGAGCCGGGATATCCTCCTCCGGGCGCTGACGCATAAGTCGCATCCGGCCGAAGGGCCGGGGGCGGATCCGGCGCCGAAGACGACGGCGTCCGACAACGAGCAGTTGGAGTTTTTCGGTGACGCGATCCTGGGATTCCTGGTGAGCGAGGCGCTGTTTGAGCGGTTTCCGGGCTATCCGGAGGGGAAGTTGTCGAAGTTGAAGTCGTGGCTGGTGAGCGCGTCGCACCTGCATACAGTGGCCGAGCGGTTGGTGTGGGGCGCGGCGCTGCGGTGGGGGCGCGGGGAAGAGATGGGCGGGGGGCGGGCCAAGAAGGCGATTCTGGCGAATGCGCTGGAGGCGGTGCTGGCGGCGGTGTATCTGGACGGGGGGATGGAGGCGGCGCGAAAGTTCGTGCGGGCGCGGTTGCTACCGCAGGGAGAGTGGGATTTTGAACGGTCGCTGCCGGCGGCGCTGACGGATTTCAAGAGCGCGCTGCAGGAGCGAACGCAGTCGTCGGGACTGCCGCAGCCGAAGTACGTGATCGTCGGGGAAAAGGGACCGGAGCACGCCAAGACGTTTACCGTGGAGGTCCGGGTGGGCAAGGACCGGGCGACGCGGGCCGAAGGGGTTTCGAAGAAGGACGCGGGGCAGCGGGCGGCGGAATTGATGCTGGCGGTGTTAGGCGAGGGGTAGGAAAGGGTAAAGGCGGAACGGGGACGGACGATAAGGCAAGAGAGTTCTCTTGCTATGTTTGCCATTATCGGTATCGTCGTCGTGATCGGGTCGGTGGTGGGCGGCTATCTGCTGTCCCACGGAAACCTGATGGTGTTGTTCCAACCCTATGAAATGTTGATCATTATGGGGGCGGCGGCAGGCACGTTGCTGATTGCGAATCCGCTTCCCGTTGTGATGGGGGTGGTGAAGGGCACGCTGGGGATCTTGAAGAGTTCCCCCTACAACAAGGCTTTCTATCTGGAGCAGTTGAAGATGCTGAACGACATTTTCAACTACGCGCGGAAGAACGGGCTGGTCAAGCTGGAAGCGGATGTGGAAGAACCGGACAAGAGCCAGTTGTTCACGAAATACCCGAAGTTCATCAAGGATCACCATGCGGTGCAGTTCGTGTGCGACACACTCCGGATGAGCATCAGCGGGGGCGTCGGGCATTTCGAGATCGACCAGATGATGGAGATGGACATGGAGATCCACCATCACGAGAATTCGGTCCCGGTGACGGCGTTGACGACGGTATCGGATGCGTTGCCGGGGCTGGGGATCGTGGCGGCGGTGTTGGGGATTGTGATCACGATGGGGGCGTTGGGAGGGCCGCCCGAGCAGATCGGGCACCATGTGGCGGCATCGTTGGTGGGGACGTTTCTCGGCATCCTGATGAGCTACGGCTTTTTCGGTCCGATCGCCGGCAACATGGCGAAGGCCAACGACGCCCAGAAGGAGTATTACAACTTCCTGCGAATCGGGTTGATCAGTTTTATCCGCGGCTCGGCGCCGATTCTGGCGGTGGAGTTCGCGCGGCGGTCGATTCCGGCGCACGAGCGGCCTACGTTCAAAGAGATGGAAAAGACGTGTAAGGGCGGAGGGGGAGCATAATGGCGGAAGATAACGGCAAAGAGCAGCCGATCATCATTATCAAGAAGGCGGCTGGCCATCACGGGCATCACGGCGGGGCGTGGAAGGTGGCCTATGCGGACTTCGTGACCGCGATGATGGCGTTGTTCATGGTGTTGTGGCTGTTGAACTCGAGCCAGGAGACGCAGAAGGCGATCGGCGGGTACTTTCAGGATCCGGAGGGGAATGGGAAGTTGATCGGTTCCGACATGGCGGGGGCGGGCGGCGACGCGATCGATCTTGCGGCCAAGGACATGGAGAAGTTGAAGGACCGGTTGGAGCAGTCCCTGAAGGAATCGACGAAGTTCAAAGAACTGAAAGACAAGATCACGATGGTGGTAACGGGCGAAGGGCTGCGGATCGAGTTGCTCGAGTCCGACGTGGGGACGTTTTTCGAAAGCGGCAGTCCGGTCCCGACGGGGCAGGCGACGGAGGTCATCGGGCGCCTGGCGCTGGAGGTGGGTAAGTTTCCGAACAAGGTGCTGATCGAAGGGCACACGGATTCGAAGCGATTCGCGGGCGAGTACAGTAACTGGGAGCTATCGTCCGACCGCGCCAATACGACGCGCCGGATCATGCAGGCACACGGGGTACGTTTGGACCAGGTGGCGCAGGTGCGCGGGTTTGCCGATCAGCGGCTGCGGAATGAGAAGGATGCCGAGGATCCGTCGAACCGGCGGATTACAATCATCGTCCAGCATTTGGAAGGGCGCATGAAGAAACCGGCGGCAGAGGGAAATGGGGCGGAGACCAAGAAGGACGCTCATGCCGCGGAGGTCAAGCCCGAGGCTCACGGGGAAGCGAAACCGTCTGCGGCAGGACACTGACGCGACGCGTCAGCGCAGCATATCGAGGATGGCCTGCAGTTCCTTGCGTAGCGGCGCAAGCTTTTCCTTGGGGATGCCGGAGGGTTCCGGGTTCAGCGCGAACAGCGCGCCTTGCGCGGCGGGCGGCGGCGCGGGCGCGGCGGCGGGTGCCGCGGCGCCGCCTTTGGTGCGCTGGCCGAGGTGTTTGCGGGCGCCTTCGATGGTGAAGCGCTTTTCGTAGAGCAGGCGCTTGATTTCGAGGACGAGTTCGACGTCCTTGCGTCGGTACTGCCGCTGGTTGGTTCCGGACTTCTTCGGGCCGAGGCCGGTGAACTCGGTTTCCCAGTAGCGGAGCACGTATGGCTTGACGCCGGTCAACCGGGCGACTTCGCCGATCTTGAAGTAGAGCTTATTGGGGATTTCGGCCGGGGATACCAGCACGCCCTCCCCGACGCCGCCGGGGCCGCCGAAGGGCGAGTCCATTCCAACTTGCTCCTGAGATTCCACTCGCCTT
>CAYMTH010000214.1:0-8020 GCA_964393235.1 uncultured Solibacteraceae bacterium
AGCGCCACCGCGGCCGACAGTACCGATGCGTCCCAGCCCCACCTGGCGGCGATCCACGGAAACGCCAGCGGCGCTAGAAACTGCGCGCCGCACGCGATGCCGTTGCCGAAGCCATACGCCGACCCGGGGCTTTCGGGCGTCGAAACCAGCAGTGCCCAGCTGTAGACGCCCTCGGACGCCACCACCAGGCTGTACGCCGCTACAACCAGGGCCAGCACGGCCGCCGGCGCCGTCGCGGCCGGAGATAGGCCCAGCAGAACGGCGCTTCCCGCCAGCGCCGCGAGCACCGGGTACACCCGGCCCCAGCGCGGCGCGATCAGATCCGACAGCCACCCGCCGAGCGGCATCGCGACACCGCCCGCCACCTGCAGCACCGTCGTGAAGAGCGCGCTCTGCTCCTCCGGAAAGTGCCGCACCTCGCGGAAGTAATAGTAACTCCACGTGTCGCCGAAACTGTAAAAGTAACTGACAAAGAATCCCTGCGCCGCGAGCAGCAGCAGCGTTCCGTTGATTCGCAGCGGCGCGCGCGGGCCGGCCTCCGCATGGCCGGCCATCCGGACACGCGCGCTCCACAGCAGGAAGAAGACCAGCGTCAAAGCACCGGTGGCGATAAAGGCGCCCCGCCAGCCGTAGGCGTGGCTTACCCAGAGGACGAAGAACGGCGCGATGGCCGCGCCCAGGTTACTGCCGCCGATAACAAGACCCTGCACGCCCGCGATCTTCGTCGGCGGGAACGCCAGCATCGACAGGTTGCCGCAGGCCGGATAGAGGACCGCCGAGGCGAGGCCGAACAGCAGGCGCAGGACCAGGAATCCCGTCAGCGCCGCGATCCCCGCGTTTCCGGCCAATAGGGCCGCCGTCGCGAGCCCGCACAGCCCCAGTACACGCGCCGCGCCGAAGCGGTCGGCCAGCCATCCGGCCGGCCACGTCATCACCGCGTAGCCCAGCCAGAACGCCGAGAAGATCTGTCCAAGATCGGCCTCGGAGAATTGAAACTGCCGAGCGATCTCCGGCCCGGCCACCGACATGGCGATGCGCCCGATGTAATTGACGGTGCTGGCGCCCACCATGAACAGCAGTAGTTCGGTCCGGTTCATGAACCGGACCAGTGTAACGCAGCGCGGATTGCGCTAGCGTGAAGGCATGAGAACCCGACGATCCCTGCTGCTGCTGTCCGTGGCTGTGGGAGCGCAAAATCCGGGTGACATTCTGGGACGCCTCGGCGTCGGCCGGAAATCGAGCAATCGGATCGCCGACGGGCTGAAAGAGGCACTGCGCATCGGCGCCGGCAACGCGGTCAACGTGACCGGTCGCGTTGATGGATTCCTGGCCAACGAGGCGATCAAGATCCTGCTGCCGCCGCCCATTCGCAAGGTGGAACGCGCGTTGCGCGCCGCGGGCATGGGCCCGAAACTCGATGAACTCGTGGTCGGAATGAACCGCGCGGCCGAGGCGGCGGCCCCGTTCGCGAAGGACATTTTCCTCGACGCCATCCGCGGGCTGACCATCGGCGACGCGCAGCAGTTACTGAAAGGCGGCGATACCGCGGCCACTGACTTTTTCCGCGAACGGACCACGCCGCAGTTGACGACGCTGTTCACGCCGCCCGTCAAGAATGTGATGGCCCAGGTGGGCGTCACGCAGCAGTACTCGCAGTTCCTGGGCCAGGTCGCGAAGATCCCGTTCGTCAAGGTAGACAAGTTGGATCTCGAATCGTACGTCGTCGATCGCGCACTCTTCGGACTCTTCCATGTTCTCGGCGAGGAGGAAAAGAAGATCCGCCGCGACCCGGCGGCTCGGGTGACGGCGATTCTGAAAGAGGTCTTCGGCGGCCGTTAGCCGGGCAACGGAAGCGGCAGGAAGTCGTAATCGAGAATCATCTTCTCCTGCAGTGCCCGCAGCAGTTCGTCCTGAATCGCGGCGTGCTCCGGTTTCCCGGCGAGGTTATTCAACTCGGAAGGATCGTTGTCGAGATCGAATAACTCGAGCACCGGCCGCGGCAGCGTGAAGTAAGCGCGGTCGATCGAGGGCGGCAGCGTGCCCGCCGCGTGCGCGGCTTTCATCTGCTTCCAGCCCGCGTCGTTGGCCGAGTCTACCGGCGAGTACTCCATGTGCGGCGTGCAGTTATAAATCAACTTCCAGCGCGGCGTCCGCACGCAGCGCGACAGATCGAAGGTGGACGACCGCGTCGTCGGCGTCATCGGCGAGTTACCGTGCGGCCCGCGCTGGCCGAAAATGTAGCGCCGGCTCTCGTACATGCGGCCCTGCAGCAGCGGCAGGAAACTGCGTCCCGACATCTGCTTCGGCGGCGTAAGTCCCGCCGCGTCGAGCATCGTCGGCGCGATATCTTCGCCGGAGAGTAACTCGGTGGTGGCGCGGCCGGGCTTGACGACGCCGGGCCAGCGCACCAGGAACGGCACGTTGAGCCCCGGATCGTAAAGTGAGCCCTTTCCGTGCGGCAGCGCCATGCCGTTGTCGCCCATGAACAGGACGATCGTGTTCTCCGCGAAGCCGCGCCGCGAAAGCACATCGAGCACCGTCTTGAACTCATCGTCGGCGCGCGTGATCTCGCCCAGATACTTCGCAAAATCCTCGCGCAGGCCGGGCAAGTCGGGGAAATGCTTCGGCAGCGGTAGCGTCTTCGGATCGTATGGCTCCGCGATCGCGTTCGCGTCCCAGACGTGGTGCGGGTCGTTGAAGTTAACCCAGAGGAAGAACGGTTTTTCGGCGGGTTTCTTGTCGAAGAACTCGTTCATCTTCGCCGCCGTCTGCGCGCGCGGAGAGTTCTTGTCCACCCAGTCGAGCCGGGGCGCGAAGGTCTGCAGGTTGTATTTGTCGAAGATAGGTTGCGAGTTATCGGCACGCCCCGGGCCGTCGAGATGATAGTAACGGCGGCAGACGCCGGTGAAGTAACCGGCCTGCCGGAGCAGTTCGGGAAACGTGACGACGTCGGGCGGCAGCGGGGAAGAGAATCGCCCCATGCGGATGGCCACCGGCATGCGCCCGGAGACGATCGCCGAGCGCGACGGCACGCACTGCGGCGCGGCCGTGAACATGCGGTCGCAGCGGAGCCCCTCCCCGGCGAACCGGTCGAGGTTCGGCGTACGCACCGGCCCGCCGTAGCACCCGAGGTAAGGGTAGCTGTGGTCGTCGCTCAACACCAGCAGGATGTTCGGGCGCCGGGCCTGCGCGGCCGCCGTCAGCAGGGCGGCGGCGCCAAGTAGTTCTCTCCGCGTCATTGCGATAGCATGACTCAAGTCATGCTTCGACGCAATTTCGTTTCCGCCCTCGCCGCGGCCGCGCCGCTCCTCGCGCAGGAGGAATACAAGCAGGGTCCCGATTCGTTCCGGCAGCCCGGTGTGCCCAAGGGCGCCATCACCGCCCATAAGTGGACCAGTAAAATCTATCCCGGCACGGTTCGGGATTACTGGGTCTACACGCCGGCGCAGTACAACGCCGCGTCGCCCGCGCCGGTCATGATCTTCCAGGACGGCGGCGGCATGGTGCGCGAAGACGGCAGCGGGTACAAAGTGCCGGTCGTGCTCGATAACTTGATCCATAAGAAAGAACTGCCGCCGATCGTCGCGATCTTCATCAATCCCGGCGTCCTGCCCGCGGCGCACGCCGACGCCCAGGCCCGCTTCAACCGCAGCCTCGAATACGACGGGCTCGGCGACCGCTACGCGCGTTTCCTCATCGAGGAGATCCTCCCCGAAGTCCGCAAGACGCACAACCTCTCCGCCGACCCGAACCACTACGGTATCTCCGGCTCCTCCTCGGGCGGCATCGCGGCGTTCAACGCGGCCTGGGCGCGCCCCGACCAGTTCCGCCGCGTGCTCAGCTTCATCGGCAGCTTCGTCAACCTGCGCGGCGCGCAGATCCTCCCCACCCACATCCGCAAGTACGAACCGCGGCCGCTGCGCGTATTCCTGCAGGACGGCTCGAACGACAACGATATCTACGGCGGCAGTTGGTGGATCGCCAATCAGGACATGGCGCGCTCGCTCGAATGGTCCGGATACGAAGTCAAATTCGTCAAGGGCACCGAAGCGCACAACGCCAAACACGGCTCGGCCATTCTCCCCGACGCGCTGCGCTGGCTCTGGCAGGGCTATCCGGCCGCGATTCCGACGCCCGTCAATCAGAGCGACAAACACTATCTGAGCACGGCGCTCATCCCGGGCAAGGGCTGGGAGTTAGTCGGCTCCGGCTATAAGTTCACGGAAGGGCCCGCCGTCGATAAGTCCGGCCAGGTGTTCTTCAGCGATATCCCGAACAACCGGATCCATAAGATCGGCCTCGACGGCAAAGTTACGGTCTTCAAGGAGGACTCCGGCGGCACGAACGGTCTGATGTTCGGCGCCGACGGCCGCCTGTACGGCTGCCAGAACGGCAAGCGGCAGATCGTCGCCTGGACGTTGGACGGCCGCGAAACGGTGCTCGCCACCGACGTCAACTCGAACGATCTTTGCGTCAACGCGAAGGGCGAGATCTGGTTCACCGACCCGCGCAACAAACGCGTCTGGTTCCTCGACAGCAAGGGCAACAAGCGCGTCGTCCACGAAGGTCTCGAATTCCCCAACGGCGTCCTGCTCTCGACCGACCAGACGCTGCTGATGGTCAACGATTCCCGCGGCCGCTGGGTCTGGTCGTTCTCCGTGCAGCCCGACGGTTCACTCACCAACGGTGAGCCGTACCACCACCTCGAAATCCCCGACGAGAGCTCAGCTACCAGCGCCGACGGCATGACCATCGACAGCGACGGCCACCTGTACGTCACCACGAAAATCGGCCTGCAGATCTGCGATCAGACCGGCCGCGTCGTCGCGATTCTCGACAAGCCCCACGCCGGGCCGCTGTCCAACGTCGTCTTCGGCGGCCCTGACCTCTCCACGCTCTACGTCACCGCCGGCGACCGTGTTTACCGCCGCCAGTTGAACCGGAAGGGCGTGTACCCGTGGCAGCCGGTGAAGCCTCCAACCCCAAGGCTGTAGCGGCCTTCGCCCAGTAGCGCGAGAACCGCCGCAGATCCACCGGGCCGCGTAGCCGGACAAACGGCTCCGCGTCCACGATCTCGCCGTCGATCGACTGCGTCAACTGGTGCCAGACGCAGGCCAGCCGCGGGTCCACGAACGGCCGCGTCACCACCCGGTCCGCGCCGTGTTCCCGCGCGAACGCGAGCACCGCGCCGGCCGGGTCCCCGCGCCGGATCGACACCGGCAACTCCAACAGGCATTCGTAGACGAACCCGATCCGCTGCAGCGCCCAGCCGTCAATCGCCGCGTCGTCGAAAACGAAAATCGCCGGCGCGTCGGTCGCCACCGTGAGCCCGTCGGTGTGCACCCACTCGATCGCGCTCATCGGGGAAACAGCCTCGCCGAAAGTTCCTCGTAAGAAGCATCGAACGGGCATTTCGCCATGCATCCGCGGCAGTGCCGCCCGCCCGTGTACCGCTCCAGGTTTTCGCGGTTGAAGATGTAAGTCCGCGAGCTGAACGTCGACCCCCCCCACCCCCACGACAGGTTGTTCGAAGCCCGATCGCCGTCCAGTAGATGGCGCAGAAACCACCGCGCGCCCGCCTGCCAGCGCACGCGCCGGAAGTGCACCACGTAGGCGGCCACCCACATCCGCGCGTGGTTGTGCAGGTAGCCGGTCGTGCGCAATTCGTCGGCGAACGCGTCCATGCACGCGAGCCCCGTCCGCCCCGCCGGAATCTCCGCCGGCAACTCGGCCGCATACTCGCGAACGCCCGTTTTGATCGGCTCGCGATCCTCCCACACGCCCTCGCCCCACTGCGCGTAGAGCCGCTGCCAGTAGTCGCGCCACGCAAGCTCCTGCACGAACTTCAACGATGCGCGGCCGGCCTCCCGCAACTCGCCGAGCGCCACCACGCCGTGCCGCACATACGGGCTCAGCCGCGAGACGGCGCCGTCGAGAAAGTTCCGCGTCGCGCCGTACTCCTTCGGTCGCAGCGCAGCCATTCGCTCTTCGGCCGCGCGCCGCCCGCCGCGGATCGGGCTCAGTGCGCCCTCCGCTTCCGGGAACTCTGACTTCAGGTACGCTTCCAGCTCAGCGCGATCCGCGAACTGCCGTCGAAGTTCGCGCGCCCCGGCAGCGGTCGCTGCAGTATTTGACGTCATCCCAAACCTTTTCCACTTCTTGCGCCAGACAAACGGACGCCCGCACACGGCGCAGAGCTTCGAGGGCAGGTCCGCTTTCTTCACAAACGGAGGGATGCCGCCGCCCGGGGCGCGGCGCTAGAAACTCTCGCGATAAAGGCCCAGTTCGCTGAGCAGCACCGGCCCCGACGAACGCGCCACGCGCAGCCGCACCCGCCGCGCGTCGCTCACCGCGGGCAGCCGCAGAATGCGGCACGCCCCGACGCTCGTGCCCTCGGCCAGCGGCCGCCACTCGGCGCCGAACTGCCCCTCCACGGTGAACGCGTCGATCCGCTGCCCGTCGGCGATCCGTTCCCGCACCCGCACCACGTTGAACGGCCCGCGCGCGTCGACGGTGAGCTCGCGGTCCGGCCGCCCCGCCAGGTTCTTTGCGAACGTCTCTCCGACGCGCCGCCCGAAGTCCTTCAACGACGCGACGTCGTTCTCATGCAGCAGCCCGCGCCGGTCCGGCGGCACGTTCAGCAGAAAGCTCGCGCCGCGCCCCACTGACCGGCAATACAGGTCGTACAGCTCCGCGCCGCTCTTCACGCGCCCGTTCTCCTTTTCGTGCCAGAACCAGCCCGGCCGGATCGAGACGTCGCATTCGGCCGGCAGCCACTGCCTGGCGTCGCGGTGCCCCGTCTGCCCCTCCTTGTCGCGCGTATGTCCGGGCGCGGGCGGCCCGCCGTCGGGGCCCACGGGCGCGTAGGTCGCCCAGCTCGTCTCGTTGGCGAAGCCCTTCTCGTTGCCCACCCAGCGGATGTCCGGACCGACGTCGGAGAAGATCACCGCGTCCGGCTGTAACTTCCGCACTAACTCCCAGGTCCGCGGCCAGTCGTAGTAACTGCGCTTGTCGATGGTGCGCTTTTCGCGCGCCCCGCCGTAGAAGCCGTCGCCGCCGTTGGCCCCGTCGTGCCATACCTCGAAGATCGGTCCGTAGTTGGTGAGTAACTCGGTCAACTGCCGCCGGTAGACGTCGACATACTCCGGCCGCCCGTAGGCGTCGTGGTTGCGGTCCCACGGCGACAGGTAGACGCCGAACTTCATCTTCCGGCGCGCCGCCGCCCGCGCGATCTCCCCC
This sequence comes from uncultured Solibacteraceae bacterium, assembly GCA_964393235.1. Lineage (GTDB taxonomy): Bacteria > Acidobacteriota > Terriglobia > Bryobacterales > Bryobacteraceae. Next base: position 7,240 of record CAYMTH010000214.1, read on the forward strand.
ACCACGTCGCGCCGGAACCCCGACGCCATCACCGAATGCGCCGTCGTCTTCGTCGGCCACAGGCAGAAACCGTCGTGGTGCTTGCAGGTGAGGATCACGCCCTTCATGCCGCCCGCCGCCAGTCCCTCCACGATCGCGTCGGCATCGAACGCCGACGGCGCGAACAGCTTCGGGTCCTCGTCGCCGTAGCCCCACTCCTTATCGGTGAAGGTGTTCATGGTGAAGTGCAGAAACGCGTAGGTCTCCAGTTCGTGCCACCGCAACTGGCGCCGCGAAGGGCGCGCGGCGCCTGGCTGCGCCCAAAGGGCCGAGGAAGCGAGCAACTGCCGGCGAGTGATTCGCATGCCCCATTTTCGCGCGTCGCGGATATGCTGAAAGGGTGCCGCGCCTCCTCGTTCTGCTTGCGCTCCTGTGTCCGGTGTTGTTCGCCCAGACGGCCGCCTCCACCGCCACGCTGCAGGGCGCCGTGCGCGACCGCACTGGAGCCTTCGTTCCCGGCGCCGCCGTCACCGCCCACAACGACGAAACCGGCGCCGAACGCCGCGCCATGACCAACGCCGAAGGCCAGTACACGCTGCGTGGCCTGCCGCCCGGCGAATACGAACTGCGCGTCGAAGCCGCCGGCTTCGCCACCGTCAAGACCAGTGAGTTTCCCCTCTCGGTGGGCCAGACGCTGCGCCGCGACATCGAGCTCGCGCCCGCCGGCGTCACCGATCGCATTGAGGTGAACGAAACCCCCGAAGCCGTCGACATGACCGCCTCTTCGGCCTCGGTCGCCATG